>JAAEMV010000368.1 GCA_024225195.1 Planctomycetaceae bacterium
CAGTGGATGAGCGAACTGTTGCCTCACACTGCTGGAATCGCTGATCGGATGTGTGTGATTAATTCGATGTACACCGAGGCAATTAATCACGGACCAGGGGTAACATTTTTACAAACTGGATCTCAGTTTCCCGGTCGCCCGAGTATCGGTGCTTGGTTGAGTTATGGATTGGGAACGGCCAATCAAAACCTCCCATCGTTCGTAGTGATGGTCACTAAAAACAAAGGTGGGCAACCGCTAGTTTCCCGGCTTTGGGGGAGTGGTTTTCTCCCTGCACGTCATCAGGGAGTGCGATTTCGGTCGGGAAAAGATCCCGTATTGTATTTGAATAACCCGGCAGGCATCGATCGGTCTAGTCGGAAGCGAATGCTCGATGCGATTGATGCGTTGCATCAAATGCAATTGGAAAAACAGTTTGATCCACTGTTGGAGACGAGGATTGCTCAGCACGAATTGGCTTTTAACATGCAAGCCTCAGTTCCAGAGGTTGTTGACATGTCGGGAGAATCAAAAGAAACGCTCGAAATGTATGGTCCTGATGTTCACAGGCCGGGCTCATTTGCAGCCAATTGTCTTTTGGCTAGACGGTTGGCTGAAAAGGACGTGAAATTTAT
Source organism: Planctomycetaceae bacterium (assembly GCA_024225195.1). Lineage (GTDB taxonomy): Bacteria > Planctomycetota > Planctomycetia > Pirellulales > Pirellulaceae > Mariniblastus. The sequence goes on from JAAEMV010000368.1 coordinate 615, forward strand.
TCAGCTTTATCATCCAGGTTGGGATCAGCACGGAGGGTTGCCTGGTGGTTTACGTAACCAGTGTCGTGAAACCGACCAACCCTCTGCTGCGCTGGTAAAAGACTTAGCGGCTCGCGGGATGCTGGAAGATACCTTGGTGGTTTGGGCAGGGGAATTCGGGCGCACTAATTATTGCCAGGGAAAATTTAGTGGTGGTAATTTTGGCCGAGATCATCATCCTCGTTGTTTTTCGCTCTGGATGGCGGGAGGTGGAGTCAAACCGGGGGCCCAATACGGAAAAACTGATGAGTTCGGATATAACGTCATCGAGAATGGGGTGCACGTTCACGATCTACAGGCAACCATGTTGCATTTACTCGGAATTAATCATGAGCGACTCACCTACCGCCATCAGGGTCGTAGGTATCGTTTAACGGATGTGCATGGAGAGGTGGTCCGGGGAGTCTTGGCTTAACGAGACCGATTCAATGGTCGGCAGAAGCTCCAACGCGATTATCCGAATACGGGTTCTCTTCCTGCAGCACTAACACGAAGGTCCTTGAATTCGTCATGGGCAAATTGCTCTTCGAGGTAGGCTATTTGCATGCGATGGCCAGCCGGTCCGGCGGCGGCGGTATCGACGCAGAGCGTCGCCATGCCCCAGCGTCGATCAAAGGGAGATTGGTTGATGCAAAGTATTTGTATTTTATCGAAAAACGTAATGCTCGTTTTTCGATTGAAAATACCGCTTCGATAAATTACCTCGTTGGAACGTCTCGCGTATTGCATTGATTTTCCTTTTTTGACTGCACGTGCCAGCAAGAGTGGGAGCAGGATTACGCCGGGAAGCCAGCCCCAGGCGAGGGAGACTGCCAGCCCAGTTAAGGTAACGATCACTGTTTGGATACAAGCCAACCGGACGAGTCGATTAGTAGTTCTTGGTGAAACCGTTTGGAATTCAAGATTTGCTTCATCCCAGATTAAATCAGGCCGGAGGCTTTGAATGATGGGAGTGACGTGGTCCTCGGCAATGACGGGGATGAACCACCGCTTGGAAATTGACTCAGTCGAGTTTTCATTTTGGCTTGAATCTCCACCAGCAGTTTCGATCCGAATTGCCGCTAATCCCCACCACCTCATCAATAAGGATCGGTGTATGCTAATGAATTGAATTCTCTGGATTGGTATCGATGCGCTTACTTTGGTCCAGAGGCCGCAACTGATGCGAAGGTCGTTCCCGTTTCGCTGGAGTTGGTAACCGTGAAATCGAATAATATACCAACCAACGCCGAGGAGACGGATCAGGCCCAAAGCGATGATAATGGCTGCCAGTGAAAGACCAATGACGACCCAGCGAGACTGAGGAGCGTCTGGGAGTTCCGGTGCACCATTGGCGTCTCTAATGAATTTTCCGATGCTGCTGAAGGCGAAGTTAAATTTGTCGTTGGCGAACTGGGAAATGACGCCAAGGGATATACTGACCAACACCAATCCGCGGTTGCTTGCCAATCCTGCTTTGACTAGCCAGGCAAGTGGAATCTTTAACAAATCTTCGGATTCGCTGGGTGAGAACTCGTTGATTGTTTGGGAATGCCCGTTTTCGACTGCAGGTAAATCAACGACTGCCGTGTTCGTTTGACTGACTTTTGCCAGATGTGCGGGGCTTTCAAAAACGGCAGACCGTAATGAATTCATTTTGTCGACGGAAAGCACACGGAGAACCGCTTCGGGTTTCGTTCCGCTGGCCGTTTCAATTTTTACTTCAGCAACTTTCAAAAGCCGGTGCAATGGGTTTTGTACCGAATCAATATTCTGAATTCTTGCCAATGGCACCGTGCGGATGTTGCGATTGAGAATCCCCTCTCGGACAATGAGTTGATTGTCCGAGATGCAGTATCGAAGTGTGAAATAACCGAGAATTGAGTGAAGGAGTGTTGGGATTACCAGCACTGCCGAGAAGATCAATAAGAACCCCTGGCCTTCGGTTGCTCCATAAAAAAGCCCAATGGCAACAGGCAAGATGTAAGTCTTTACGTGGGCGAGAAAATCGAAAATCAGAGACGTCGGATGCAAGAACGACATCTCCGCCGTGGGGGTCATTGCCGCTTCGTTTGCTCCGAATTGGTTTTCATGCGTTGATAAGTCGGAGGTTTGCCCGTTGTCCTGATCGGCGTCATTGGGCGGTTGTGGATTAGATTCAGGTGGTTCTAAATCAAACGACATAATCGCCTCGCTTTTGAGTGATTATTTGATCCCTCAATTCGGTGGCTGTCGTTTGACTCAGTCCTGAAAGAACCACCGATGAATTTTGTGTTCCAGCGGTGTGTATCACTAATGTGCCAAGGCCGAAAGATCGTTGAATGGGGCCTTGTGATACATCGGCGTGCTGGACACGCCCGAGTGGAACTGAAATTTGATGTTTCCAGAAAACGCCTCTATGAATTTCGAGCCCTTCCTCGTCGAGTTTCCAGGACGTGTGCTGATAGCTGACTGACGGCCATCGCCAGGCCATTGCGAACAGATAAGCGAGGAAAGTAAAGACTGCAGCCAAGAGCAGTAGCCACACCGTATCGGTCCCGTTGTTTAGCCACCAGATTAGAAGCGCAATGGCAGCGATCACCGTCAGTATGGTGGCAGTGATCACGCGAGACAATTGTTCATAACGAATGTTTGCGGGTGCCAGTTTCTTAAACAAAGCTGTTGGATCAATTGGTTCCCGACCTGTCTCAAAAGAGTTGGCGGCGTCCGGTGTTGAATGATCTGTAGTCAATTGAGTTCCTTGGAAGCGTTTGTTTTGGCGTCAAAATTTCTTACTTTGGCCATGGGAAGCTAACGCTGTGTTCGTTGTAATACGACCGATCTTGTCAGAAATCCCTCACCAATCAATAAACCGACCGAAGACCTAATGATTAAGAAAAATAAAATCTATCTGCCCAGCAGAGATAAAAGGCATGGGGCAGTGTAGACGTGTCGGCGAATTATTTAAATGCTCGTTACGCGAGTTTCTCTCATCGATTTAAAGTGAGAGATCATAAAATTCAGCCGCATTCAGGCCCATAATCTGGTTTCGTTCTCCCTCAGATACCCCTCCAATGCACTGAATCAACGCATCGAATACTTCCTGATAAGAACCGGCAAGATTGCAAACGGGCCAATCACTGCCGAACATGCATCGCTCTGTCCCAAAGTGCTCGATCGCGGAATTCACGTAGATCTTAAAGTCATCGGGATTCCAAGTGCCCCAGTTGGCCTCCGTTGCGAGTCCGGATAATTTGCACCAAACGTTGGGATATTGAGCCGCTTGTTTGAAGTTCTCAATCCAGCCCTCCCATTGGCGATACTTTATCTGTGGTTTGGCGAGGTGGTTAATGACAAGTTTTAGGTCGGGGAATTTTTTGGCCAGCGTTGAGGCGTGCTGTAAGTGTTTTACATAGAACAGGAGGTCGTAAGGTACATTGTGCTTTTCAAGTACTTTTAACCCTCGCAGGACATCGTCGCGAAGGATGAAATTGTCATCCGGCTCGTCTTGCACGACGTGCCGCACGCCGACAAATTTAGGATGTTCTTTTAAACGTTCAACTTGTGACTCACAGTCTGGGCTTGCGAGGTCGACCCAGCCAACTATTCCGGCAATCCAGTCGTGAGACTCGGTCAGGTCAAGCGCCCAATTGTTTTCGAGAAGGTTATGTTGGGTTTGGACAAAGATTGTTTTATCAACCCCGGTTGCATCGATCTGTGGTTTCAAGTCTTCCGGCAGAAAGCTCTGGCATATTTTCTTGAGTTCAGCATTTTCCTGCCAGGAATAATCAAATTGAGAAAGAGAGCGATCCCAGAAATGATGGTGCGAATCAATGATCATCCGAAGTGCCTCGAGTTCCTAGCAAGTGTTGTGTTTGATCGAAAAAGCAGCAGGGCTCAATCGGAATTAGATTGGATCCGAGTTTTCAGGAAGGCACTCGACGTAGAACCAATTGTGGACGGGCGCCAGAATGTCTTGAACCTCTTTTACGAGTTGGTGGTCAAGTGGTTCCTGTAGCCATTCGCACCACTGGGCAACTCGACCTGGGTTTGCCGATCCAGTAATACAGGTGGTCATGTGCTCATTGGCAATTGAAAATTGGAGGGCAAGTTTGGCGATGTCGACGCCGGCAGCAGTACAGTGCTGGGCTGCTTGCTTGCAGATTTCGCGAACAGAATCGGTCGCTTTGTGCCACTCTGGAAGCGGGGCGTTGGTGAGCAGGCGGGCGCTGAAGGGAGCGGCGTTCATGATGCCAATCTGCTTTGCTTGCATTTCATCGACTAAGTCTTCAAGCATAGTGTTTTGAAGCGTGTAATGATTGTAAGACAGCATGACATCGATCTCTGAATGAGCCGCAGCTTCGCGGAAAATCTTCATTGGATAGCCGGAGACCCCAATGTGTTTGACTTTACCCGCTTCTTTTAATCGATAGAGTTCTGGAATCGTTTCATCCCAGATTTGCCGCATGTCAACAAATTCAATGTCGTGACAGAGGACGATGTCAAGGTAATCGGTGCGCATACGCTCTAGACTGATGTCGACGCTCTCACGTACTCGCTTGGCAGAGAAATCAAAATGAGACGGGGCGTAGCGGCCGAGTTTGGTGCCGAGGTAATAGCTGTCGCGGGGAATCCCGTCCAACGCAAAGCCAAGCAAAGACTCCGAAAGCCCGCGGCCGTAATAGGGGGATGTGTCAATGAAATTCATGCCATGGTCAAGTGCGACGTGGACACTTTTTACAGCTTCATTGAGATCAATTTTTCGAAACTCGGCTCCGAGCGAGGAGGCGCCAAATGAGAGCACGGAAATGTCCATATCCGTCTTGCCCAGTCGTCTTTTTTCCATGTCACTTTGTTTTAAAAGGTGAGGTTTTGTTTGCTCTTATTTTAGGCCATTTGCGCAGCGGCGAAAGTCGTCATCGCATCAGAAATAAAACAGGCTGATTCCAGCTTGTAAACAAGCCTCTCGAGAATCTGGTTTGATTTGCGATTAAATCTTGGCACGATGGGAAGTGGGCGAAGCTCGCTGATTTTGTTTAGGACACGTTTGCTTCTATGCCAAATCAGACATTTGCTGTTTCCCATGGTCAGGCATGGTGTCTCGCAGAACCGAACGAATCGGGATAGAATTAGCACTTTAGCAAACAGCAAAATTTATTTTACCGAAGCGAGTCGGTCACCGTGTCTGAAATTATCAAAGCTCTGAGATTGAATGGAACCGAATATATTAACCCGGGAGCCCCAGCTGGATCGGTTACTCGTAATCTGGCTGTCGAATCAGTAACCTTGGATGAGCCGCAGCAGGGCGAAGTCATGGTGGAGCCGATGTTTGTCGGCGTCTGTGGTTCGGATAACAGTGCCAGTACGGGTAAACCAAATTTTACCTGGGTAGAGCGTCCTCGAACGATTGGACATGAAGCAAGCGGGCGGATTGTTGGTTTTGGTCCGGATACCGAAGGGTTGAACGGACTACAGTTGGGCGATGTGATTTGTATTATCCCGATGCGAGGGTGTGGTGACTTGCGGTGTCGCGGCTGTGGACGTGGTCGTCCAAATTACTGCCGCAAGAAAAAGATATTTGGTTTTCACCGTGATGGAGCCATGGCACAGCGAATGATCGTAAATGTTGGTCGCTGCATGCCTCTGGCTGATGGTCTGACTCCATTGCAGGGCGCTATTGTTGAACCGCTTTCGGTTGTCGCTCAGGGCGTGCATCGGAAAGCCAATATTCAACCAGGCATGGATGTTGTTGTGTCGGGGTGCGGAATCATCGGGTTGATGGCGGCTGAGCTGGCTAGAGCGGCCGGAGCGAGAGTCGCGGTCACGGGCGTAGAACGAGATCGAAATGTTCGTTTAAAACTGGCTCACGATCAGGGATTTATTCCGATCGTAGTCTCGGAAGAAAAACCATTGCATGAGCAACTTGCCGCCGGGATTGAAGATCTACAGGGGCAAAGATTTGGTGATTCATATGAGCAAGGCACGGTCGACTGGTTGATCGAGTGTTCCGGTTTTCCTCCCGCCCTAGGAACTGCAGGATTATCGGTACAACTGGAGGGGCATATTTGCGTGATCGCAACGTTTGGAGCTGATGTCACGTTTGGAGCCACTGCGTTTACACGATCGGGACAGTCAATGCAGGGAGTGATGGGGTCCAATCGCGAGGACTTCGAGACGGCGCAAGCTTTGTTGCAGCGAGGCGTGTTTCCCGTTGATGTTTATTCTCAGCAATATTCGTTCGACCATGTTGTCGAGGCGATGGAAGAATCGATCATGGCAAAAACTCCCAAGGCAATTCTAGCGATCAACGCATAACACAAACTCTTGGTTGGAGTATGGGCAATGGAGGCTGCGGGTGTGGCCGTCCTAGTTATTTAGAAAAGCTAGGAGCGTCAGATTTGAGCATCCATCCATCAGATTTAAATTCAGAATAGGAATAACCTACAGTGGCTAAGGTTTTTATTACCGGCGGAACTGGTTGCATTGGTGCAGTCACGGTTTATCAATTGATGACTCAATACGGCGATGAGATCGAGCAGGTATTGATCGGTAGTCGGTCATCTAGCACCGACCAGCTTGAGATTTGGTTTGGCGAGAGTCTTCAACAGTACGTCAGCGAAGGTAAGATCGCCTTTGCCCAGGTTGATATTGGTGACCAGCAATCGCTGCAGCGTACGCTGGAGACCTTCAAGCCAACCCATGTGATCCACTTGGGAGCCTTGCAAAGTCCTGATTGTGCGTCGGATCCTGAAAAGGGATTGGCCGTGAATTTAGCAGGGACCATGAGTCTCTTTAATATGATTGAGGCTTTGGATCCGCCTTTGAAACGAGTGGTGTTTGCCAGCTCGGGAGCTGTGTACGGTAAGCGTGCGATGTATCCTGAGGCAACGGTTGCCGAGAATGCTCAGCTTTCACCGCCAAATTTATATGGAGTTTGGAAAGTTGCAGGCGAGCACTTAGCGACTCTATTTCACGAGAACACGGGAATCCCAACCGTTTCTCTTCGCCTTAATACAACCTTCGGTCCCGGGAGGGATCAGGGGACGACCTCGGCTCCTACCAAGGTGATGAAGTCCTTGGTGCTTGGCGCGAATGAGGGCAAGTCAATGCCGTTCGAAATGCCTTATCGCGGACGTGAAAACTATCACTACGTGGAGGATGTTGGAGCTCATTTTGCCGGGGTTTGCATGTTGCCTTTTGAGGGATGTCAGGCCTTCAACATTAAAGGGAAGACGATTGAGGTTTCTCAATTTCTGGAAATGGTCGAAGCGATCGCGGGTGAATTGGAAATCGAAGAGTTTCTTGAAACAGGAATTGCCGCGGATGCAACTCCCAATTTGTTTATTTGTGATCTCGACGACGCTGCCGTCGAGGCCCAGTTTCCGGGGTTGCCACGGACGCCAATCGACGAGGGAATCAGGAAGACAATTCAGAAATTTCGCGTGATGGTGACCGAAGGCCGCGTGAAAATCTAATCGAGTTTTAAATTGATAGGTTCGAGACGGTAGTTTATTGGGGTTGGCTATTTGCAGTTCTGCCCCTTGCCTCCAAGTAAATGCAAAAAAAGAAGAGCGATTTAAATGAAAGCGATCGAAATTTCAAAACCGGGTGTCGTTTGTATTACCGAGCGGGAGAAGCCAGTTCCGAATAGCCGTGAAGTTTTGTTGAAAATTAATCGTGTCGGGTACTGTGGCAGCGATCTTGGAGCATTTAAAGGACTTAATCCTTTGGTCACCTATCCGCGTGTGCCGGGCCACGAGATTGGTGCGACGATCGTGGAACTTGGCGGTGACGTTGAGGGTTGGACGGTTGGACAAGAGGTTTTAGTAATTCCTTATTCCAGTTGCGGTGAGTGCTCCGCTTGCCAAAAAGAACGTTTCAACTGCTGCATGAAAAACGAAACGCTTGGTGTTCAACGCGAAGGCATGCTATGTGAATATGCCACTGCTCCCGTTGAAAAGTTGATAGCTTCTGAAAAATTGTCTTTGCAGGAACTGGCGCTAGTGGAGCCTTTGACTGTCGGTTTTCACGCGGTTGCGCGTGGGCAGGTAACAGCAAGCGATACTGTTGCAGTGATCGGGTGCGGTGCCATCGGATTGGGAGTCATTGCTGGCGCGAAATTCCGTAATGCCCGAGTAATTGCGATCGACATCGAAGACAGTAAGTCAGCGGTTGCCAAGGCCTGCGGTGCAGCTGAGTTTGTTAATTCCAGTCGAGAGAATGTAGGTGAGCGGTTGAAGGAGCTGACTGGCGGGCATGGGCCGGATGTGATCATCGAGGCTGTCGGGCATCCCGCAACTTATCGAATGGCTGTGGAAGAAGTCTGCTTCGCGGGTCGAGTGGTTTACATCGGCTGGGCAAAGGCTCCGATAGAGTATGAGACGAAATTCTTCGTACTGAAGGAACTGGATATCCGCGGGTCAAGAAATGCGCTGCCCGAAGATTTTCGAGATGTGATCACCATGCTTGAGTCAGGTGGTTTCCCGCTTGAGTCGGTAATCACCAAAACTGTACCAATGTTGGAAGCACCTGCAGCGATGGATGCATGGGCGGCTGACCCAGGTAGTATTACGAAAATTCAAATTGATTTAGATGCTTAGGCTTTTAGCATTTAGAAACTAAACGCCCCCAACTTCCAGAGATTGCACGAAAGATAGTAGGAATTTAATTATGGCACTTGTTATTGAAAAGTTTTCATTTGGCGTAGGCGATCGATTTGCCCATCAGGGAAAAGCGCAATTAGCCGCAATTATGAAAGCTGCCCAACAGGGGGTAGAGATTGTTCCCGTTTGGAATAAGTCGAACCGCGAGCATCAGACCATCGGTTCGGAGATCGCAAGTTGCCGAATCGCCGCGGACGCTGCGGTTCGTGATTTAGGCTGGGAGAAGTCTCATTACGTCGATGCCGATCATATCAATCTTGAGATTGTAGATCCGTTTCTCGCCAGTAGTGATTTCTACACGATTGACGTTGCCGATGCGATTGGTCAACCGGCGGATGCAGCGGAGGTTGAGGCGTTCGTCGATTCCGTCTCTGAGTTAGTTGGGTCGTTGTCGATTGAAGGAATTTCTGAACCATTGGAAATGACGCGAGAGACCATTGCGGCAACAGCAAATCAGTACCTCAAGGCAGTTCAATTGGCTGGAGAAATCTATCGATATATCGCTTCAAAAAATGGCGAAGGAACATTCGTTACGGAGGTGTCGATGGACGAAACGGACAGTCCTCAAACGCCTCCTGAATTGCTGGTTATCCTCGCGGCAGTTGCGCAGCAAGGAATTCCAATCCAAACGATCGCCCCTAAGTTTACCGGGCGGTTTAATAAAGGGGTCGATTATGTTGGCGACGTTAAGCAATTCGAGAAAGAATTTGAGGACGATCTGGCTGTGATTGCTTACGCGATTCAACAGTATGGACTTCCCGACAATCTTAAATTAAGTGTTCATTCGGGAAGCGATAAATTCTCTATTTACGGTCCAATTCGCCGTGCATTGAAAAAGACCGGGGCGGGACTGCACATTAAAACCGCTGGAACTACCTGGTTGGAGGAATTGATTGGGCTCGCTGAATTCGGCGGGGACGGCCTTGCATTGGCAAAGGAAGTTTATGCCCAGGCTTATGAGAATTCGGAAGCACTATGCGCGCCCTACGCTACTGTGATTGACATCGATCCAGCCTGCCTACCACAACCTAGCGATGTTGCCGATTGGACATCGTCACAATACGTTAATGCACTGCGACACAATCCACAGCACCCAGAATTCAATTCGTCGTTTCGACAGTTGCTGCATGTGGGTTATAAAATTGCAGCGAAAATGGGCGACCGCTACCTAAATATGTTGGATACCTGTGAAGAGTCCATTAGTAAAAACGTAACTGAAAATCTTTACGAGCGGCATTTAAAGCCACTGTTTCTAAGCGAGATTGAATCGTAATTTGATTTAAGACTGGGCGGTTAGGTCCTGTCGAATCATTTCAAGAATTGCTTCGGTGGAAATCCAGTCGTTAGGTTTGGCTTTCTTGAGCGGCATTGAAACGTTGTCGATTCGGCAGTGTTCACCTGCTGCGTTGATCCCCGGGATTCCCATTTGGAATTGGACGTTCGCCTCGATTGCTTGAGTGGAAAAGGCGATCCGCGGAATGGTTTGGAGGTGGGTTCGCGCGGGTTCCGAAAGTCGTTCAAGAACCTCATCCCCACTGAGGTTAGAGGCAAACAGAATTACGTCGCATTGCTGATTTCGCAGCATTGACTCGGCTGAAAATTCTAAACCATGCTGTCGTGGGTGGCCGAGGTTGTGATTGACGGCGAAGGGGAATCCGCTGCTCCAGGCCAGAACGTTCTCGGCACTTTGAGCGTTGTTGTCTGAGCGAAGCTTGAGGCTTACAAATCGAGTGATGTCGTTTAGACTTCGAATAAGTCGCGATATTGAATCGCCGGCGAGGTCAAATCTTGAGTTTTCAATAATTTGCTCAAAAAAGATAGAGCCGTATTTCGCTTCGACTAACTCTTTGGTGAGTTCGTTGGCGGTATTTTCAATAGCGGTTGAAGCGTCTGTTTGAGACTCTGATGTTTGAGAATTGCTTTGCAGTGCTAATTGAGTTCGAACGCGGCCTAATAATTCGGAAGCGCTCTCAGCGGGAACATGAATAAAGCGATTGGCAATTTTTGTAGTAGCTGTTTCCCGATCACCGACAACTAGGATTCGCTGAGATCGATCCGTATCTCTTGATTTGATCCGTTCCAGAAGTCGCGGATGGGTGGTTTCAGGATCGCAAAACCAAAAAACGATTAGATCTGAGCGGCTCTTAATTTCTCCGAGAGTAGCAGTGACCTTTCCAATTTTTTGAAGTGAAAAAATACTTGAGCGACCATGGTTTGTCAGCGTAGTATCAATCGTCGCTTTTGTGATATCGGCAATTTTCCATGAAGCTTGTTGAGCTTCAGTGGAAAGGTGATCGAGGCCGCAGATTAGGGGGGATTTTGCTTGTCTAAGTAACTGGCTGGCAGCTTGAACGGCTTGGTCAAGAGTCGCAACCGCGCCATCGACAAAATGCGTCTGAGTTGGGCAGCAGGGCTGAGCGAAATACTGGCTTCCCAGTGCGCAAGTGTTTTTAGGACGCCATTGGTCTGCGCGAGAATCGATCTCAATGTCATCACAAAGGAGCGTGCAGCCAGCGCAAATTAATTTTTCTGGTTTTTGCATGGTCAAAAATGTTCTGCGTTTAAAGTCGAATGCCAGTCACCGGTTTTTCCGGCATCGAAAGCTTTTGGGATTCAATGGAAGCGACGGGGAAGGAGCAGTAATCAACGGCAAAATAAGCGCTGGGTCGGTGGTTACCGCTTAGACCGCAGCCTCCAAATGGCAGTTTGCCACTGGCACCGGTTGTCTGGCGATTCCAGTTAACAATTCCAGCGCGAATTTGATGGATGAACTGTCGATAATATTGCTCGTTATCGCTGAGAAGACCGGCGGAAAGGCCGTAGTCAGTGCGGTTGGCTTCCTCGATAGCTTCTTCGAAATTCTTGACCCATCGTAGATTCAATAGGGGCCCGAAGAGTTCTTCGTCACCGAGGTTGTCCACCTGAGTCACGTCGAGCAATCCGGGAGAAATCAAAGCTGCGCAATTTCTTTGATTTTGCATTTCGATAATCGGCTGTGCTCCACGGCTGATCAATTCAGCTTGAGCTGAGAGCAGACGCTTGCCTGCTGTTGAGGAAATGAGAGAACCCATGAAGGGTTGAGGCTCGTCGTCATAAAAGCCAAACGAGATTCGTCCGATCATGTCCTCGAGCGTGCTTAGGAATTTATGTCCCTCGGCATCATCAATCAGAATTAGTCGACGAGCACAAGTGCATCGTTGTCCAGCAGTCATGTAGGCCGAAAGAACAGTCAGGTAGGCGGCGGCGTTAAAGTCGTTGATGTCATGCACAACCAGTGGGTTGTTGCCCCCCATTTCGAGTGCGAGAATTTTTTGCGGGAAAGGAGCGAGTGTTTTGTGAAGGGCTTTGCCGGCAGCGCTGGAACCGGTGAAAAATAGGCCGTCCAACTCTGTGTGAGAGGCGATCGCTTCTCCTACATCGCGTCCACCCTGAACAAGATTGAGCACGCCAGGTGGCAGGCCGGACTCGAGCCATTTCATGACCATCCATTGCCCGACCGCCGGTGTCATTTCACTTGGTTTAAAAACACAGACATTGCCAGTGATGAGGGCCGGAACGATGTGGCCGTTGGCTAAGTGAGCTGGGAAATTAAATGGCCCAAGCACACCACAGACCCCATGCGGTTTGTAGCGAGTAACGGCGAGCGCCCCGGCAATTTCGAATTGAGTCGTATCTCGGCGATTTCGAAATGCATCGATGGAAAGATCAATTTTTGCGGCTACTGCCCCGGCCTCGGTTTTTGATTCCCAGATCGGTTTTCCTGTTTCTCTCGCGATCAACAGAGCCAGTTCATCGGAAGATGCTTTGACATTGTCTCGATAGGCTTCGGCAATTTCAATTCGAGATTCAACACTCAAATCCCACCACGGGCCAAATGCAGTTCTCGCCGCTGCGAATGCCGCGTCTACCTGAGACGGTGTGGCCGTTTTGCCAGACCAAATTACAGAGTCATCAACAGGGCAGGTTGATTCGAGAGTCTCCCCTGCTCCGTTGATCCATTCTCCGCCAATTTGCAGTTGGGATTCTAACATAAGGTCTTTTCGGGTGAATTGTGATTCAGATAAATTGCAGTTCGTTAACGCAACTTACGTCACTTTGAATCGGGTTTTAAATTGATACAACGGACACGGTCGCCAATTTTCAGATTGAGTCGCAGTGCCGTTACCTGGTCAATCGTAACACCATCCTGATTCCAAGCGGTGGTGCCGAGGCATGTTCGGAAATCGAGTTTGGCATTGGAGATCAATTGTTGCGATGCATCCGGGAAAGAATCTTCAATGCAGGTGACGACACCGCTGGATGATTCTTTGACCGCGCGGATTTGATCAACTTCACAATGCATGGTTGGCCCCCCGTCAAAAATATCGACTAATTGTCGAAATTCAAATCCTTCCGTTTCCAGAACTTTTAACGCAGGGAGAGTGTTCTCGTGGACTTTGCCAATGACCTTCTGGGCATCTTCCGGCAGGAGGGGGATATAAATTGGGTGCTTAGGCATCAGGTCCGCGATGAATTTTTTTGATTGGCTCGTAAGCGTTTCTGCTTTTGGGAAATCGATTTGAAAAAAGTGCGATCCAATGGCACCCCAGAGTGGGGACTTGCCATCTTTGCCAACAATTCCACGCATTTCGGCAACCATCTCTTTTTCGAAACGATCTCTGAACTCGGCGATAAACAGAAATCTGGAAAGGCTAAGCAGTCTACCATGCCCACTGCCCCAGTAATCCGGCGACAAGAATAGACTGCCGATTTCGCTGGGGCCGTTATGTTCTTCGCGAAGATGGAGCACGTTGATTGTTTTAAATACGCCCAGTTCTTCTGAATTGTGATGGGATTCCTTGATTTCGTAAGAGTACATCGGCTCGAAACCGCCAATTTTTGAATAGATCGAGCAGGTACCGACAATTTTACCGTGGGCCAAATCTTCCATTACAAAAACGTAGGGCTGACCACTTGGCTTTCCCAATTTCTGCTGGAAGGCAAAGATGGATTTTTCAATTCGGGATTCCAGTTCGTCTTTCGAAATCTTTAACGTGGTTAACCCGTATTCGGATTTCTGAATCAACTCGAACAACGGGTCAAGATCCGATTCGTGAACTCTTCGTACGATCAACATGTTTTTGCCGTTGGCAGAGTGATTTTAAGATTTGAAAGAGTGCTGTAAAAAGTCTCGGTTGCCTGCAAACATAAGTTTGGCGGAGTTCTAAAATTATCCTGCCATCTCTGCGACAACGCTTTCGATAATTTGACAGGCGAGATCGATGTGTGACTCATCAATGCACCCTAGAGGTAAGAGGAAGCGAACCCGACTGGGGTTCCCGCCAGCCATGAATGACATGAGTCCGGCGTGATAGAGTCGTTTTACCAATTCACTGGCAATCTCTGGAGTTCCATCGAACGGTGTAAACGCGACCATCCCTCCTACACCATGCGGGCCACTAATTGAGCCAGGGTGCTTTTCACCAATGGCCTGGAGGCCTTGTGAGAAATACTGATTGAAGCGTACGTTTTTACCATCCGGTCCAAAATTGCCATTCTCGATTAATCCTGAAACGATGGCGTGCGCGGCCATAATGGCCCAGGTGCTGCCGGTAAAAGTTTGGCTGATTAGCCCCGGCTTAGGAGCGTATTCATCGGTAAACAGAGTCGCGCAGACCTGTGAAATTTTCCCAATTGTGACCAGATCAACATCTTGATCGAGCCCAAAATGCTGGAAAGCATACGGCCTTGTTGTCCGGCAAAATGTTTGAACCTCGTCGGCAATCACCGCAATGTTGTTTTCATGAGCGACTTCGATCAAGGCCTTGAAGAATTCGGTGTTACCTTCGTAGTAGCCACCCTCACCCTGTACCAGTTCCATCCATAGTGCCGCATGTTTTCCTGGGAATCGATCGATATGGTATTTCATTCGACGGACGGCGTAGGCGATACTTTTTTCCGGGTTGTTTTCGTCAAAAAATGGGACATAGTCGACCGCAATTGTCTCGGGTAAACCAACCCGGTATTTAGCTTTGTCGGTCACCTGTGCGAGTCCGAGTGTGCGACCTGCAAAGCACTGGGTGAAGGCAATGACTCGATTGGCTGGATAATTCTTTTGAAAGGCCATCTTCAGTGAATTTTCATTAGCCATTGCACCGCTAGTTGTGAGGAAGCAGTGTTTCAATCCCGCCCCGGATTCGCATGCAACATCCGTTAGTAGTTTGACAATGTCGCAACTACTCGTGTTTTGCTGCAGGTTACCCTGCATGACTGTGTCGCTCATCGCGGCGTCAATTCCAGCATTGATCAAGCGGGGATGACTGTGGCCATAGCCATGCACTCCAATGCCGGTAATTAAATCGAGTTTTACACTTCCGTCGGCTAATTCAACGAACGGGCCGTTTCCAATCCCACTTCCCAAATAAGGGAAGAAGGTTTTTCCGCCTCGAATCGCTCCAAATTGATCCAGTTGTTGCTCGTAGTTGGCTGCGAGTTCAGGTCGAGGAGGACGCACCGAAACCAGAGTTTCTTGATGCTCGGCGACGGCGGCGAGTATGAGCTTTTTCGCCTCGGCTAAGCGAGGGTCGTTGTTGAGCTTGTCGGCTGCGAGCAAAGGTTCGGAGGTCATCTTCAGACTCATTGGATAGCGAAGGAATTTACTTTAAGGAACGCGGTTAGCGCTAGGACTATCTTAGGTGCAAACAGTAGTTTCAAAAAGACAGAAGTTGTCACATCTTGCTTTCTCAAGACTTTGTGCGGCGAGCATCGCTGGCATATTTCTCGAAATAGCATCGACTTTTCCCGTTGCAATTGGCGGTAAGCACGGCTGGGCTTCGCCGATTTGGATTAGCTGACTGTTTTTGCTGTTTTTTCGCGGTGATTTGGCAAGTTTCAGATTTGATTGCAACGGTGAAAACAGAACTAAATCTCATTTGCAAAGCTCAACAAGATTAGCGTTACTAATTTTGCGCTGGGAACGAGGCTTTCGGGGATGAGATATTCGTCCATGCTGTGGATGTCACCCCCTCGTGGGCCGAGCGTGTCGATGTTGGGAAGGCCTGCTGCTGCGAATTTGTTGCCGTCGGATGCGCCGCCGGTGCCTCGCCAGTTTATCTGTTTGCCAAGCATTTCTGCGCATTTTTCGATGCGAAGTTGAAGCTCCGCCGTGCCCTGCGACATTGGTTTGGGTGGCGAGCTGAATTGGCCATGCATTTCGATAGAGATCCCGTCCGATTGATTGGCTGTTCTGACGAGCTCTGCGAATTGCTGTTCCACTTGGTTTTGTTGTTCGACCGTTTTGATTCGGACATTGACACGCCCGATTGCCAGATCTGGCACGACGTTCAGCGCGCCACCTCCCTGGAAGTTTCCGATGTTGTAAGTGATTTCGGGCGTAGAATTGAGTTGGTCAATAGCCTCCATCAATTTGGCCATCGCTACGATGGCGTTTCGACCCTTTTCAAATTCACGACCGGAATGAGCGGATCGTCCTTTGGCCACAAAAGTAAAATTACCTGAGCCCTTTCGCCAGGAAACCAGTGTGCCGTCGGGTAATGCTGGTTCGAATAGTAAACCAGCAGAGCACCGTTGCGCAATTTCGTTAATTAGATGTACGCTTCCGGGAGAGCCAATTTCTTCGTCTGGATTGATGAGGACTTCCCAACCAATGTTCTTGGCTAATGGACTCTTCTCAAAAGCTAACAATGCGTAAAGCATTACGATGAGCCCACCTTTTGCGTCAGCAACGCCAGGGCCATTGAGATTTCCATTTTCCAACCACTGGCATTTTTGAAATGAATGGTCTTTGGCATAGACGGTATCCATGTGAATGCAAAGAAGAATCTTTTTCTTAGCTGCCACTCGCTTGGAGATATGAATGCTATTGCCAAGTTTTTGTTGCTCAGGTTTGCCTGCTGAATTGATCGAGTGCTGAGGATGCGATTCAAGAATTGAAAGGTCTCCATCGAGTTTGCCAAATTCGTTGGTCAAACATTCCGCAACTGTCTTCAATCCATCTAGATTGAAAGTTCCAGAATTGATGTTTGCTAAATTCTCCACGAGTTGAAGCATGGCGTCGCTTTGTTTGTCGAGCCAATCAAATTCTTGGAGCCAATCTGATTCATTAAGGAGTGAATTCATTCTTTGGTTTCTACGGGGGTTCGCGTTGTGCGTTTAATTTTCCATATCGGTTGTGAGGTGAATTCACTTGTCACGATCATGGCCTGGGAATCCGGCGTGAAACAAATGGCTTCTCCCTGACGCTGTAAGGGGAGCACAACGGCTTGGGGGGTGTTCTCGTTGATGATCTCTGACCAAGGTTGGTTCTCCAACCGCGTGTACATGTGGGCATTCAGATAATTTCGAATGATGAGCGCTTTACCGTCATGAGAGAAATCCATACCTGTAACATTTCGGGGTGGAAAATCGGCAATTCGTTTCGCGATTCTGTTTTTTTTCTCAGACTTCATTGAGAAGTCCAAAGCATAGACACCGGGTGTTTTTTTTCGAGATGCACCGAACGAGACTTTTTCAACAAGCCATATTTTTTGATTTTCGGTATCAACTCCAATGGCTTCGCAATTTTTCGATCCATCCTCGTACTTGAATTGAATCTTTTTTGGCTTGACCGTTTGCTTGACAGGTTTCTTGTTTGCCGTTGGGAGTTGTTCACTTAAGTCAGGTTCAGGGAAGTAATAGAGTTGATAGGATTTTCGGCGCTGGGAATTGTCTCCAACATCGGCAATCATTAAGTATGGTTTGCCATCGACTTCAAAATCCGCGAGTGCTTCCCAATCAATGTTGTCGGTGTCTTTCAGTTTGATTTCCGCCAAAAGCGTTCCATCAGTCTGGAGTAGGAATGCGCGATTCGAATTTCCCGAATCGTTGATGGTCCAGATCGCATCAGGAATTTGTCGA
>JAAEMV010000369.1 GCA_024225195.1 Planctomycetaceae bacterium
CTGGCTGACATCTGCGGGTTTCGATACAAGTACGTCCGAGAACAAAAGTTATATTCCCACCCACCAGTATTTATTTTGATTTCCCCCAAGGGAAAAATTGTTCGCTACATCCACGGATTAAATTACGACGCCGGCACGATTGAGCAGGCGTTGGTTGAGTCGGCGGAAGGCAAGATAGGATCTCCTATCAACATCCTTAACTACGGATTGGGATGTTTCACTTTCAACGAATCAACAGGTCGCTACACCTTTCAGGCTATGGCGATTATGAGAATCGGTGGAGCATTCACGGCAATTTTACTTTTGGGTACTTTGGTTCCTTACTGGCTTTTTCGGCGAGGCACTAAAAAAGACGATTCGGATTACCTACCAACAACGGCCGGGTAAACACTGAGGCGGAAACGGTCCTAAAACGATCAAACTGAGAGATAGACAACTACAATGAATTGGCAATTACCTCTAATGCTTGCTCAGACAAACGACAGCAACCTAGAAAATTTACGAGAGCGCACCGAAGCGATTAGCATGCAGGGAACAACTGTTCCCGATTCATCGCTAGTCCGCGAGGGTACGTCCAACCCGTTCGCGACAGAATATTGGTTTCCTACTCAAGCGTCGTCGTTTGCAGGCGAAGTTGATTTTCTGTACATGTCGATTTTCTGGATCTCCCTTGTCTTCTTTGTGGCAATCATAGGTGCGATGGTTTATTTCTGCGTGAAGTACCGCCGAAAAGACGGTGTTATCGCACCCGAGCCAAGCTCTTCACACAACACGGCTATTGAGATTCTCTGGTCAGTTCTCCCAAGTATCATCCTTGTCTGGATTTTTTACGTCGGAGCGGAAACCTGGTTCGAGATGCGAATTCCAAAAGAGAACGCCGAAGAAATTCAAGTGACTGCGAAACAATTTGGTTGGTTGTTTACCTACGAAGATGGGGACCAGACAAATGAGCTGCACTTAGTCAGGGACAAGCCAGTCCGACTCATTATGCAGTCGGAAGACGTCCTTCACAGTTTCTTTGTCGCCGCGTTCCGACAGAAGATGGACATTGTTCCAGGCCGTTACACGTATGCCTACTTCGAACCCATCAAAGACGGAGTCTACAGACTCTCATGCAATGAATACTGCGGAACCGGTCACTCAAAAATGAAGACTGCCTGCATTGTTCACACTTCCGAAGAAGATCGCAAAAACAATACCAAATGGATTGAAGCAGAAAAAACACCTTTTGAAAACGGACAGCGAATTTACCAAATTCACTGTTCTGGTTGCCACAAGGTAGACGGTCAGGCTGCGACCGGACCGGCGTTGAACCTCATCTGGGGTGAAAACGAAAAAATGATTGACGGGACAACTGAATTGGTCAACGAGGATTATGTTCTTGACTCGATTTGGTACCCAGAAAAACACATTGTCGAAGGCTATGGTCCGGTTTCAAAAATGAATTCCTTCAAGGGAATTCTGGATCAAAAGGACGTCGATTACGTAATCGCTTACCTGAAAGAGCTTAAGAGTTCGACTGGGGACGCGAAGTAGGAATTGATCAATTCTTTGAATTGATTCGTTAACTTACAACTTAACGGCAAGCTTAATCAGCTTGCTGAAACTAAGGCTAAAAACATGGTAGATGCAAGCACGCGGCAAAAACTATTCGGCACACCCGAAACGAACTTCCTAAATTGCTCAAAAGGCTGGAAGTCTTGGGCGTTCACGCTCGATCACAAACGCATTGGTATTATGTACCTCATTGGCGTCACGGTCGCGCTATTCCTCGCGGGCGTCTTCGCCCTCGTTTTGAGATCTCATCTGTTTACATTCGACAGCACGATGTTGTCAGATGACATGTACAACCAGATGTTTACTCTGCATGGTGCGGTGATGGTTTTCTCATTCATCATTCCAAGTATCCCGGCAGCCCTTGGGAACATTGTGCTCCCGATGATGTTGGGGGCAAAAGACGTAGCCTTTCCGAGAATGAACTTGGCTAGTTTTTACCTATGGATTATCGGTACCGGTTGTCTACTACTGGCCATCCTCAGCGGTAAGGGCCTAGATACGGGATGGACGTTCTACACCCCGTACAGTATCGACACGAACACCGGTGTGATTTATGCGACCTTTGGAGCATTTATCTTAGGTTTCAGTTCGATTTTCACAGGGTTGAACTTCCTTGTCACGGTCAACACGATGCGATCAAAGGATCAGGGGTGGTTCAAACTTCCTCTCTTTGTTTGGTCGCTTTACGCGACAGCAATTATTCAGGTATTGGCAACACCCGTACTCGGAATCACCCTCTTGATGCTTATTGCAGAGAAGACGTTACACATCGGAATTTTTGATCCGAAATACGGCGGTGATCCTGTTTTGTTCCAGCACTTTTTCTGGTTCTACTCGCACCCTGCGGTTTACATCATGATCCTTCCAGCGATGGGCGTGATCAGCGAACTAATTTCGGTTTACAGTCAAAAGCGAATTTTTGGTTACTCCTTCATCGCGTTTTCCAGCGTTGCGATCGCTTTGCTGGGTTTCTTGGTCTGGGGACATCACATGTTTACCAGCGGCCAGTCTTTGGTCGTCACCCTGATTTTTAGTGCGATTACCTTCACAGTGGCGATTCCATCTGCGGTGAAAGTCTTTAATTGGTTGGCTACCCTGTACAAGGGCTCAATCCTATTGAATACACCCATGTGTTACGCCCTATCGTTTATCTTCCTTTTCGGTATTGGTGGACTGACGGGTCTATTCCTCGGTGCACTTTCAACTGACATTCACCTCCACGATACCTACTTCGTCGTGGCTCACTTTCACTTCGTGATGGTTGGTGGAACACTCACAGCATTGTTGGGTGGTGTCTTCCATTGGTGGCCAAAGATTTGGGGCCGGATGTACAATGACTTCCTGGGACGCGTTGGTTGCTTCCTAGTCTTCTCAGGGTTTAACTTGACCTTCTTCCCGCAGTTTGTGATGGGATCACGCGGAATGCCTCGGCGTTACGCGTCTTACGACCCGGAATTCCAAATTTTCCACCAACTCTCTACCGTGGGAGCTTTTGTACTCGGAATTGGTATTCTCTTATCGTTCGTTGTTCTGGTTTACGCCGCATTGCGTGGACCGCGTTGCAGCAGTAACCCATTCCGTGCGGCGTCGTTGGAATGGCAGTCCAGTTCACCTCCTGACTTCCACAACTTCCTTCAGACTCCTGTGCTAACGGATCCTTATGATTTCGAATCACAGGTCTACGACGAAGAACTCGATACCTACATTCCCCGCGAATTTGCCAACCCAGATAAAGTTGCTCCTCGCAAGGAACCTGTTCATCACTAATCGGATTGCTGAATTGACTTTAAATCAAGGACCGCAATTTTTGTAAAATAACTCTCAACGCTTTTTTAAAATTAATTAGCCAAAACTTCCGGAGCCGGAAATGGCCGTTGCCGATTCACACGACACTCACGACGACCACCACGATCTTTATGATCATGGTGAATTTATTGCCCATCACTTTGACTCAGCTGAACAGCAGTTTGACTCCGGGAAGCTAGGTATTTGGTTATTCCTAGTCACCGAAGTTCTGTTTTTCAGTGGTCTGTTTGTGGCCTACACTTTGTATCGCACGAACCACCCCGAGGTTTTTGAGCAAGCCCATGTCTTTCTCAACAAATATCTTGGCGGTTTGAACACGATCGTATTGCTCTTTAGCAGTCTCACGATGGCACTAGGTGTGCGTGCCGCACAACTAGGTCGCAACAAAAACTGCTCTGTTTACATCCTGATCACGATGGTTTGTGCCACGATGTTCCTCGGTGTTAAGGCCGTCGAATATAGCCACAAATGGGACATGGGCATCCTCGTACGAAGTGCGTTTAATTTAACCTATACGCACCCGACTCCGACGACCGAGATTGGTAAAGCACTCCACATCTCAGACTATCTGGTGTACTTGTGCATCGTTCCGGCGCTTCTGCTGGCAGGATTCTTAGCAGCCAGTGTGATCAGTAAATTGATCAACAAGGCAATGCTCGCGAAATTCATGGTGGCGATGGCGATCACTGTCAGTGGCTACTTTTTAGGCGTTGTTGTTGGCGTCATCTTCATGAGTGCTACCGACGCTGAAACTGGAAGCTCTCATGCATCTGTGATTGCCGAGCAGCCTCTGATGCTGATGGCCTCAACACAGGACGAGCATGATGAGGGAGATCACGATGAGGGAGATCACGACAAGGCCGCTGCTGATCCGAATCATGAAGGCGACCATGCCGACCACGAAGAACATTTTGGGTCACATCCGGCTGACGGGGGAGAGGCCAGTTTCGACGCTCACCACCCTGACCCAAGCACACTCAGTCGTGATGTCGGTATCTTCTTTAGTATTTATTATTGCATGACAGGCCTTCACGCAATTCACATCATTGGCGGGATCATTGCACTCGCCTGGTTGTACTGGCGGTCCTTACTCGGACACTGGCGGACCGATTACTTCGGCCCTGTAGACTATGTTGGTTTGTACTGGCACTTGGTCGACTTGATTTGGATTTACCTGTTCCCATTGCTTTATTTGATTGATTAAGTTCCATGTCTGAACATCACGACGACCTACCAGCATTTTGCCACCCTGTCTCAACAAAACTTTTGTTCGGGGTCTTTTTTGGATTGATCGGTTTGACAGTCCTCACAGTTGCGACGTCGGCTTTGGGGACCGGTTTGGGAATGCCTCCAGCATTCGCGTTTCCGCTCGCCATGGTCATTGCCACGATGAAGGCCTTTCTCGTGTGTGCGTTCTTCATGCACATGTATTGGGATAAAAGCTTTAACGTGTTGGCATTTCTGTCCTCTTTGTTATTCGTCACACTATTTATCGGTATGACAATGATGGACACAGGCGAGTACCAACCCACAATCGAAGCGTTCGACATTAACAATCTTGCGAATGTCGAAGTCTCTGAGTAGAGAGGTGTTTCGCTGGTTTTGGGTCAGCAGGCCACAACCTCGAGACGACTAGCATCATGTTAAAACAGTCAATCAACTTAGTTCCGACGAGACCCGATCTCTACAAGAGCAAGTTAGTGTTTTATCTATTCCTCGCGTCTCTTGGCATGTTTTTCATCGCCAGCCTGATTACCTACTTGGTTATTCGACAGCACGCCTTCAATCCTATCCCCGACGCTGTTCCGGGTTCCTTTTTGACTCAAGGGCCCGAGGTTTATGCGCCTTTGAAATTGCCCACTTCTTTCTGGGTCAGTTCTGCAATCCTTGTACTGGTCAGTATCTTTATGCAGCGAGCCTGTTGGTTGGTGCATCGTGAAAGACAGGCCGATTTCAGACTGTGGTTGATGATTTCTTTGATCGCTGCGATCTCATTCGTATTGATTCAAATGTTTGGCTTGAACGATCTGCTCAGCCAGCACTTTAGCCAACCCGACGGATCGATGAAAGTTTATGGCATGTCGTTCACGCTGTCTCTGATTCACGCGCTTCACGTGTTGGGCGGCATGGTTTTTCTTGGATTCATTATTTTCCAAGCTTTTAAAGACCGTTACGACCATGAGCGGCACTGGGCTGTCGACCACTGTGCCAGTTACTGGCACTTCCTGGATGTCGTGTGGGCCTGCATGTTAATCACATTCATCGTGACTCAGTGATCGAACGCGAAGCAGCGTCTCGCACTTTTTTCTTTCAGGCGGGCGCACGTTTTTGCCAGGCCTCGTCCACCGACTTCCTCGGCTCTGTAATTGCTGCGATACTAAGAGATTCTGAACTGCCGGTTCCACCTCGAAAGTATTCTCATGTCACTTTTCGAATCGACTGAAAAAGCAAACC
>JAAEMV010000370.1 GCA_024225195.1 Planctomycetaceae bacterium
ACCATCCGTTCCCTTGAGGATCATGATCATGGCGTGGTTCTCGGCCATGCGGTCGGCGATGTTCCCTTTATGGCTTCCATACTCAGACCCCGGAAAATCAGAAAGGAAATGAACCATTACATCTCGCACATGCCGGATTTGAGCATCCGAAATTTCCTTTTGAGCAAATATATTAATTGGCTTACCGCTGGGCGCTATTACTTGCACATAGCGATCAAACGACTGTCGATACCGTTTTGGAAAAGCCTTACTCAACGGAGTAATAGCGGTTACCTGGCACTCATTGACTCCCGCCAGTTTCTCGGCAGAGACACTCGCTGGAAAAGCGAATATCAAAAGTAACCAAACCACAGGCTGACTTGCCTTAGATGCCCCTCGACCACAAATCCGACACAAACGCAAGTAATGAGATAAGCTAAACGACATATAAAGCTTTCGAAAATTGTGAAATCAAACCAGTGCAAATTGCTCAAGTATCGAGCAACAGCCCAGCCCAAACTGGCCGACCACCTATCAAGGCCGGCGTTTATCGAGACTCACCAATTGCTCACGCTGGATGCATCATCATCGAAACCAATCGCTGCCACAATAACTAAGATCAATCCCTCTCGGGATGACGCGACAAAAACATACCAACAAGGCGCCTTTTCCGACAAAGAAAAATCGAATCAGCTCACCGCCTCATCGCACTTTGGGCAATTTCGGCTGCCAATGCTTTCTCCTCGATCTCTTGCCGCTCCGCAATTACTGCAGTTAACGATGGAGGATAAAAACGCAGAAAGAAAAATATCCACCAAGGCCTAGCCTACCACTAACACCGCAAAAAAGAAAAGCGGCAGCGGGCGACCGGTAACCGTTGAGAGGTGCACAATAAATGCATCAAAAATCTCCCACCAAATAAGGACATGGATAGCCAACCGTATGGTGCTTCCATTCATTAATCG
>JAAEMV010000371.1 GCA_024225195.1 Planctomycetaceae bacterium
ATGCCCCCGTGCCCGCATCAGACATGGCGTTCCTGTTTCCCTTCATTGCGCATTCTCGACACAGTTCCAGGGTTTCCACGCAGCGTTGCAGGGTTGACAACGGCACATCCGTGACCTTGATGGTTGCTGCCGCAATCGCAGTGCCCGATTGGATTCTGCGCCAAACCCTTTGTTGCGGAATTCCAATGGTTTTTTTGACAACAGCTTTCGATCCAGCCAGGTTGCCCCATCCGCACTGGCAAGATTGCGAAATGGTACATGGGAATCTATGAACACTCGGGCAATCGTCTGTTGCGATTGTCGCTGTTTAATTGGATTTTGGCCTCGTAATGTGACCACCATATCTTTGCTTGGAGGATCGTACTTGCTGAGACGACCAATCTCAGCGTAATGCAATTTTCCATCCATCCCATCGACAACAGCATAATGACGATCATTGAATTCATCTGACAATCCCAAGGCTACAAGTTTGCCTGTTATCTTTTTACTCGACTGACTCGCATCAAAAACAGAATAATCTGATGCACCACGATCAATGCCAGCTTCTTTCAGCACAGCCTGCATGGTCTTCATGATATCGCCACGCTGCCCAAGTTGCTGCAATACCGACTCAGTTCGCTCTGCAAATTTCCACACACCGTGCTGCAATTCTTTTGCCAATCCCATACTTTCCAGTTTTCGCAAACGACCTATGCGCTGGCTGTGCCATTGCCGGTTCTGGTTTGGCGAATTGGATATTGTCAGAATTCCTAGGTCAGCATCTCTGAGCAGTGTCCGGTCAATCCGGGTGAACCGTTCGGATTGAACTTCTTGTTCAATTTTTTGATCAAGTTCGTGTTTGGTTTCGGGCCCGAGTTCCAGTGTGATTAGACCACGTGCCCGCTCTCGAAGCCCGTGTGAAAGATAGTCGCGGGCGATGATTAGATCGCCACCTTTCTCAACCTTGCCACGGACAACAATATGCGTGTGTGGATGACCCGTATTGAAATGATCAACCGCCACCCATTCCAGCTTCGTGCCGAGGTCACTTTCAGCCTGCTGCATCAAATCACGGATGAACGGTTTGAGGTCTTCAAACTGCGCACTGTCCTCCGGTGCCACGATAAAACGAAACTGATGCCGGTCATCCTCAGTGCCCTCCAGAAAGGTTTTACCATCAACGCGGTCATTATCCTGCCCGTAAAGCTCGCCAGGCTTTCCTTCACGCGTGACGCCATCGCGCTGAATGTATCGTAGATGTGCACGAGCCGCGCCGAGATCGCCACTCTTGATTTTTGTGAACCGCGCTTTGATGATAACGCGCCTTCTTCCCGGCTGGAAACTTCGAACACGTTGGGATGCTGCTACAGAATACCCTCGGCCTGACCGGCTCCCAAAAAATGTCGATCTGCCAGTTCGTGATCTTGGCTGGCTGGTGCGTCTGATATCTCGGACAATGTGATTGAGATACTTCTGGTTCTTGCGACCCGACACTGATCGAATACGCCCAAGCTTGGGTTTAAACTCATCTGCAGCCATTCTATCGACTCCCAGTTATCTCTGATTAATACAGAGATTGGGATCGCAGCACCGGATGCCAAGATGGTGTCAAAAATTACCAAGGATTGCAGGAGTTTGGGGTTGGAATGGTGTCCGCCGGTCATTGATGGCACCAAATGAATTGAACAATTCCAATGGCTTTGCCATCCCCCGGCACCATCTCTTTTATCTTGCCTTCCTAATCTTGCTCTCCACCCATCCGTATCCACCCTAATTTTCAAATACTTCAATCAGACACAAGCCAAACGGGCATTACCGTACCGATGACAGAA
>JAAEMV010000372.1 GCA_024225195.1 Planctomycetaceae bacterium
ATGGGCATGGGTTCGTTGAGTTGGAACAGATACGTTTTTCGAATGGAGTTCGACCCGTTGACCCAGTTTCAGAAGTGTTTACCGGCCAAACCTTTGACTCTCTCGCAGGATTTGTTGAGGGCTGGGTAAACGGTGTGGTCGCTAAAGGGGTGGATTCTTCAGTGACAAATACGTCAACTTTGATTGACTACTTGATAGAGCGAGATTTAGTTGGTCTGTTTCTGCCGTCATCAAAATCCAGTTCAGTTCATCGTGCTGGTAAATATGATAATTATGTTTCGGCGGAGTCACCGATCCGCAAGTCTTCAGAGCATGTATTGGTCGATCAAGTAAGCCAGTTGAAGGCTATTCGTGAGAGGTTAAAAGAAATTGATCGGGACGTGCCAGAACCGGTGTTTGCAATGGCTTTGACTGATGGTACTGGTGAAGACGAAAAAGTATTCATCCGCGGCAACCATAAAAATCTTGGCGTAGTAGCGCCACGACATTTTTTGTCAGCAATTTCAGACCGGGCTTTGAACCCGCAAGACGGAAGCGGTCGTTTACAGTTGGCCCAGAAGATGACCGCGCCGAACAACCCTCTGACGACGCGTGTGGCAGTCAACCGAATTTGGCATCATCTATTTGGTCGGGGGATTGTGGGGTCTGTCGATAACTTTGGCGTGCTTGGTGAATTACCAACTCATCCAGAGTTGTTGGATTACTTAGCGCGGGAATTCGCGTCTGACGGTCAATCGATTAAGCGATTGATTAAACGTTTGGTGCTCACAAGGACCTATCGCATGGCAAGTAAATCATCAAGTGAGGGAGAGGCGGCGGATCCGGGGAACCTGTTGTTGCATCACGCGAGAATTCGTCGGTTGCAGGGGGAGGCGATTCGGGATTCAATGTTGTCGGTAGCGGGGAATCTCGATCTGAAAATGTACGGGCCTCCTGTTCCCGTTCATCTAACATCGTTTATGTCGGGACGCGGTCGACCTCGGACGAGTGGCCCTGTCGATGGTGCCGGGCGACGAAGCGTTTATATTTCAGTGAGGCGGAATTTTCTTTCGCCAATGATGCTCGCCTTTGACACGCCAATTCCTTTTAATGCGATCGGTGCACGCAATACATCCAATGTGCCTGCTCAGGCATTAATTTTGTTGAATGATCCGTTTGTAATTGGGCAGGCAAAAATTTGGGCTGAAAGACTGATCAAGCAGGGGAAAAGCCGGCAGCAGCGAATCAATGATGTGTATCTGACGGCGATTGGTCGCCCGCCGACTACCATAGAAAGTCAGAACGCAAGTGATTTCATTGATTTACAGGCGAAGTCACTCGGTGTTGCCGCAGATGGTATTGATAATGATCTGGAAGTGTGGCGGGACTTTTGTCATGTCGTTATTAACCTGAAAGAGTTTATTTACATTCGTTGAAATGCCCAAAAGTGTTGAGGGCTGTTGTTTTCTACAGCAGTGTGGGGGATGGCAATGATTTAGTCTTTTTTTAACGAGATTTTAGATCGTCTAGCGATAAGAATTGAAATGGTGCACCTGTGAAGAAAAAGAAATCTCATTGTGGAGTTTACCGTCCAAAAGGGCTGACACGACGGGAGATGTTGCAGCAATCTGCTTGTGGTTTTGGAGCGGTAGCGCTGTCTGCCATGCTCGCAGAGGGTAAGTCCTCCGGACTATTGGCGGATGAAACGAACGCGCAAGGCCTGCATCATCCGGCAAAAGTAAAGCGAGTCGTTTACCTTTACATGGATGGCGGACCGTCGCAGGTCGATACATTCGATCCCAAGCCGAGGCTTGAGAAGGAAAATGGAAAGCCGTTCTCGATGAAAATTGAGCCCACTCAATTTAATAATATCGGCAAAACGTTGATGAGCCCCTGGAAGTTTAAGAACTATGGGGAATCGGGAACTCCGGTAAGTGAACTTTTCCCGCATGTCGCAAAACATGTCGATGATCTGGCCGTGATTCGTTCGATGACGAGTGATTTTTCGGAGCATACCAATGCAAATTATTTCCTCCATACAGGAAGCGGTTTTCAAGGTCGGCCGAGTATGGGAGCGTGGTTGGGTTACGGACTGGGAAGTGAGTGTAAAGATTTGCCGGGGTTCATCGTTCTTAACGGTGGCTTAACCCCACCGGGTGGACTTGACTGTTTTAACAGTGGTTTCCTTCCAGCTTCGTATCAAGGGTCAGTCTTTAACGCGGGTGAATCTCCAATCGCAAACATTCGCCCATCTGAACGAATGCCTTCACTCCAGCGAAATAAGCTGGATTTATTGAATCGCCTAGATTCGGACACCCTGAAACGGATGGGTACAGACGACCAGCTTGAATCAGCGATTGCGAATTATGAACTGGCCTTCAAAATGCAGTCCGTCGTTCCCGATTTGGCCAGTTTGGCCGGTGAGACCGAGTCGACGAAAGAGGCCTATGGATTAAACTCTAAAAATCCGAAGACATCGATTTACGGTCGCCAGTGCCTTTTGGCGAGAAGACTACTCGAACGGGGGGTGCGGTTTATTGAGCTGACTTGCCCGAACGTGGGGCATGATCGGTGGGATCAGCATAATAATCTGAAAAAAGGGCATGAGGACAATGCCGTGGCGGTGGATCAACCGATAGGAGCACTATTGAACGATCTAAAGCAGCGAGGTTTATTTGAAGATACCTTGGTGGTCTGGTCGGGAGAATTCGGAAGGACCCCGTTTGCTCAGGGAGCCAATGGTCGTGATCACAATCCATTCGGTTTCAGTTTGTGGATGGCGGGTGGTGGCGTCCGCGGCGGGACCATCGTGGGGGCGACTGACGAATTTGGCTACAAAGCGATTCAGGATAAGCAGCAAATTCATGACCTGCATGCGACGATGTTGCATCTGTTGGGCGTTGATCACAAGAAATTGACTTATCGCTGGTCCGGTCGGGACATGAGATTAACCGACGTACATGGAAAATTAATTTCGGGTGCACTGGCTTAGGCAAAGTCACAATTACCGAATCGAAGACTGACTAACGAAAACTGTTGACTACTTATGTCTCGAATCTATCTTGATAACGCTGCCACCAGTTGGCCCAAACCGGACGGCGTTTATGCTGCAATCGATCACGCTCAACGGGTTCTGGGAGCGCCGGCGGGGCGAGGGGCATACTATGAGGCGAATGACGCGAGCAGGATCGTCGAGCATGCCAGAAGTGCAGCAGCGAACTTGGTCAACGCTCCGAAGAGCCGGAATATTGCGTTTACTTTTAACGGAACCGATTCGCTGTCGACTGCAATTTTGGGTTTGCTAAAGAAGGGCGATCACGTCGTTACAACGGTTGTCGAGCACAATTCGGTTTTACGGCCGCTGAACCATCTTAAATCTAGTGGGTTGATTAACTTGACGTGCGTTGGCTGTGATGACGAGGGTTTTGTAACTGCCGATGATCTCATTGCTGCGATTAAGCCTGAGACAAGGTTGTTGGCGGTCAATCATGTGAGTAACGTCACCGGTTCTGTTCAGCCGGTAGAGACACTGAAAGAACGTTTAGCACAGTTAGAAAATCAGAGGCTCGTTTATCTGCTCGACGCAGCGCAATCGCTTGGGCACATACCGGTCGACATCCAAACGCTGGGTTGCGATATCCTCGCGTCCTCCGGACATAAAGGACTTCTTGGGCCGCTCGGAACAGGGCTGATTTATCTATCAGATCGTGTGGTAAATTCGGTCAATCCATTACGTTTTGGCGGAACCGGAACGGAAGGTAGTATTGAGTTTCAACCTGAGCAAATGCCAGATCGGTTCGAGTCAGGAAATTTAAATGTCCCTGGAATTGCGGGCGTGCATGCCGGAATTCGATTTTTGGAATCTACCGAAGGGCTTGAACTTCGGGCACGCCGCCATGTCAACGCGACGCGTCTCCTGCAGGGGTTGTTGAAAATCCCTGGTGTGGAGATTCATGGTGCCAAGGAGATGGAGCATCGCATCGGCGTCTTTAGTTTGAATATTAGTGGTTGGGATTGCCATGAAGTCGCGTCGATCCTCGACGCTAACTGGGCAATCCAGGCCCGAGCAGGGCGGCACTGTGCCCCGCTGATTCATCGTGCTTTGGGGACTGAGCCAGAGCACGGCACCGTGCGGTTGAGTGTTGGATTGTTTACCACACTTGCACAGACTGAAATGGTGTTGGAATCAATCGCGAAACTTGCCGGTCGAGGTGGGGGCTAAGTTAATTCTGGTGTCGGGTTAGGCATTCCGTCACCGTCAAGGGATTGGTTACGCCGCTCATGGCGATGGTTTTTCGATTGTTGCTGGCTTTTTGGTTTTAACGTTTTTCTTGCCAAGCCTGAGCACAAATTTATCTTTGACCGCGACTAGGCATATTTCGCGTCGATTAAAAGCAAGTTGTCGAGCTTTGACAACTTGGAAACCAAGCGCTTTGACAGCTTTCATCAAATCGGGGATGGAAGTTGTGTTTTTCCATTCAGAGAATTTCAATGTCAGGATAATTCCCTTCACATCAACCAACGGGTGGTTAACGATCTCTGCGACTGTTTCGATTGAAAAATTTGGGTCGGCATTTAGGTCGGAAAGCAGCCATTTTGTGTTTCGAAATTCTTTCCGTCTAACATCCGTTCCGCGTTTTCGGATGTGAACAAAGTTCTCATGTTCGAGGATGCCAGTCTCCATTTCAGCGGGATCGATGCCGATCACGCTGGCACCTTTTTCGAGTAACAGTTGGCAGGCGCCTCCGGGGGCGCTGCCAATTTCTGCACAAATGTCGCCAGGCTGAATCGTAATCCCCGACCACAGCAAAGCTTCGCTCAATTTAAAATAAGCGCGACTGTAGGTTTCGACTGAGGTATCAATTGCTGGAGTTCCACCGGGCCATCTCCCAGCGACAGTGGAAGCGAAATGATATCCGTACCACCATTCGTTTGGCTCGACCATGACTACATCAAAAACTTGATCGTCTGGCTTAGATTCTTTGTTGACGGCAATTTTAGAGCCTGTTTTTTCTGCTGCCGCCTTAAATAGGTTGCCGACTTCGTTCGCGAGAGCAGAGATACCCGGTTCGAATCCATTTTTTCCTGGAGTAAAGGGATCGCGTTGCCAGACATGCACGTGGTTTGAGCTGCTGAAGTGCGAGTTTGTTGAGATCTCTGCGACCATCGAACTTGCATCTTGCGACGTGCATTTACCCAGTGACCAACCATAAGTTCTCGCTAGAGCGGACTTAAGTGTGAAGCGTTGGGGAAGTGGGTTGTCCGCACTGACCTTAAACGTAATAAATCCCGGTCGCGAAAAGGCGAGGTTTAAATTGGGATGGTTGTTCGTGACTTCCAATTTGGTCGCACTTTCAGCGCCGTTTTGGCAGATCACGAAAATAAACTGCGACGGGGCGGGAGTGGTTGGTGAGTCGGGTGCGGTGTTGGCCATAGTTCATTTCAGTAAAAATTTTGGTTGCAATGCAATGATTGCCGCCTGCTGATGCTATCACTTTTTTGAGTTTTGCGAACGTGGGGATCATAAAAATCCTCGAAATGCGTCGAGAATCGACTTTGGTGCCGGACTTCGGGGTGGTGTGGGGCAGCACGTTAATCATTGGGAGGTTGATTGATATAGGTAACCAATATCCGTTGGGATAAACTGACGGGAACCATAAATATCGTGGTTCCCTTAATTTTTAGTTTTGGTCAGATACCTTTGTTTTGACTGTGAGGGAACTGAGTTAGTTTTAAGTAGCAGGTGCCAGGAAGGCCGCTGTCATGACAGAAAAGATTAAGTTTATCCATTCTTCAGATTTCCATCTGGATGAGCCAATTCGTGGCCTGCAGCAGCTGCCTCAGCAACTTATGGAAACCCTCGCAGAGGCGCCTTACCTCGCGGCAGAGAGTGTCTTTGACAAAGCAATTACCGAAAAAGTTGACTTCGTTTTGCTTTCGGGTGGGCTTTGTGATCTCGAGCAGTTGAGCCCGCGGGCCGTTGCGTTTTTGATTAAACAATTTCAGCGATTAGAACAAACAGATATTCAAGTTTATTGGGGTGGGGCAAAAGAGGACGCGGCAGACCAATGGCCGGGAGCAGTCAAACTGCCAGACAATGTTTATCAGTTTCATGCTCGTTCTGTCGAGCACTTAGATTTTCGAAGAGACGGGAAGTCATTAGCGAGAATCATTGGAGCGGGGTGTGATTCCGAACCCGTGGCGGGCGACCTGTTAGGGTGCGTGGAAGATGATGTCTTCAATATCGTTTTAGCCCACGCGGATTCTGATGTCACACCATTTGACAGCGATGCGATCAGTTATTGGGCACTAGGTGGTCGGTCAGTAGCCTTGACGGAAGAGTACGACAACTCAGTTATTGTCTATCCGGGTTCGCCCCAGTCACGCGAGTTTCATTCGGCAGCGCCCGGTGGATTCAAATTAGTTCAATTGCACCAGTCTCGAAAGACAAACGTCCGTACGATTAGAGCAGATCGCGTCCACTGGTGTTCTAAGGTCGCCGAAATCCCGGAACATTCAAGTTTGGATGATGCAAAGAATCAATTCGGCGAACTCGCTTTACAGCTCGCCGCTGAACATTCTGAGCAAACCATCTTATGCCGTTGGCAGTTTGTGGTAAGCGGAACAGAGGCAGTCAGGCCGGAATATGGAATTGAGTGGCGGGCGTCGTTACTGGACTGGCTTCGGGCTGAGTTTCTTGGGGCCGGCAATGGGGTATGGTCGGTCAGTCTTGAGGAAAAATCGACAGGTGATCTTCCTAATCAGTTGTATGAA
>JAAEMV010000373.1 GCA_024225195.1 Planctomycetaceae bacterium
GCCCATATCATCCATGGTGATTTCATCTTTGCCATGCGTGTTAATAATTTGGAGTTCGTAATTGCCATGAATATAAATACCACTGTTTCCAGATCCTTTTGGGGGAAGCATGAATTCAACATGGATGTCAGCGTCTCGGAAATGGTATTGAGAAACGAGGTGGTTCATGTTGGATCCACCGTGTGTCGAGGTTACAACACCATTTTCATTGGGCCAATCTGATTTGGTTCCTTCCCGACCAAGAAATAAGTTTTCAGTTGGACTTAGCAGTACGATTGCGTCTTGGGGAGGAGCCACGGGCAGCGTGGTTTGGTTGGGCGAAAATGAAAAGTCATCTTTTGTCCCCGCGCGGGCGCGTTCAATTGCGAAATCCACAAGCGGTTGGGAATGAAAAAAACCTGGCCACAGATTGTGTCCTTGCCCCTCGACAACAACGAGTTTGACCAATTTACCCTTGCCAAGTTTTTCGTAGCGATTGGCTAATTCGGCTGAATTTTCTTTGAGGGGTACAACCTTGTCGATATCTCCATGGATAATAAAAACAGGGATGTTAGCCTTAGCAAGCTCATCAATTTTGGCAATTGGGTTGTGCTGATTCAGAGAATCAAACAACTCGGACTCGGTAAGTCCATAGGCAGGGGCAGCTCTTTTGAGACCCGGGTAGGTGGTGAGGTCAAATACAGGATAAATGCCGGCGAGTCCGGAAACGTACTCCGGGTGGCTGATCGCCCAACTGCTTGACCACAGGCCACCGCGACTCCTGCCAAGAAGGCACGTGCGTTTGGCGAAACCTCGATTTTCGGTGAGCTCTTTGTAAAGCGATGAAAAGTGTTTTTGGCTGGTAGGACTTCCATAGGCTTCGCCGACGTCGATCCCGGCCACTGCGATTCCAGCGTTTAGGAACTGTTCGTGGATCCACTTTTCATTTTGATCCGGATAGCGTGGAAGGGTGGGCGAATACAGAACCCATGGTTGTGGAGTTTGACGTTTCGATTCCTCTGGCCACATGATAAACGCGGGGCGTTGATCGATGAGAAACGACTCGCCCGGGAGGATTAAATTTTTGACAGGTTTCGAAGTCGCAGGTTGTTGGTCGGAGTCCTGTGCAGTAGTTGTGGATTGATGAGCGGCGAGAAAAAGAAGACAGCCGCCGAGAAATAACTTGGGCAGGGTGGATGACAGAAACATGGTGTCCAATTCCAAAAAATTCTTGCTTCGATTATGCGCATGCAGGCGGTAACGTAAGCAGGTGATTTTAGTTTTAATTAATGTCAATTAAAACAGTGAAACAGAAAATTGGTTAGCGTTCGTTAATAATCTAAACTCAGTGACGCTCAGTTATCTACGAATAAGATTTTTAATTGTCGCCGGTCCGCCGAGCAATGCAGATTTTGTTAGATCTGACCAAGTGTTGGCCTGCGGACTGACGGGATGCGGGCGGAGCCCAATTTTACGTAGCGTACGGTTCATTCGATAAACGCGGTCGCGGCGAATAGAACTGGGAGTGCGAAAATTGATGCTGACGGAAATAGAGATTTCGTCAAGTGTTCGTACCCAGTGAGGTGCTGTTACGGGAACATAGACACCGTCTCCCGGATTCATTTCAAAAAGTTGATATTGCTCGAAGAGCGATTCTTCGCAGTTCGTGATCCGCTGGCCTTCGGTGTAAAACTTCTCCAAGGCATTCTCCGGCAAAATATTACGATCGTTGACGTCGTAAATTGCCATCTGTTTTTTACCGCGAATTTGCATAAAGAAATTTTGTTCGGGATCATAGTGATAAGGGGTATAGGCCTGCGGAGGACTCACGAAAATAAAACTTTCACGTCCACTGATTTTTCCAGTGACCGGCTCAACGAATTGGCTTAGCGAATCCAGACATTCGTTTACAAACTGGCCATAAACCGGATCGGATTCGACATTCCGAAGGACGATGACGATATTCTGATGCTCAATTGCTTTGATCAATGCGTCCGTTGAAAGTTCATCGTTGTCTGCCGCATGCTTGTAATGTTCAAGATCTTCGTGGGTTCCAAACTCTTGCTTGCTGAAGACGTATTCTCGCTGTTTGCGAGGAAGTCGCTTTGACAATTCAACGAGATTTTCCAACTGGAACAAAGGATGTTGTTGTAATTTATGTTGAATCGCGAACGGTTGAGTGTCTACGTGACTTTCAAAGGTGGCTGGATCGATCTGAACCATGTCAGATTGAAATGTCGCTGCTACGGGATTTGTAATCTTCTTGATCATGTTTCGGTTTCTGCTGTGCGAAAGGTGGTTGGTTGGAATTGGATGAGCAACTATTTTTTTGATCGCATGTTTTTGATTTTATTGGCGACAGCTTGCAGGCTGGGCATGATTTTTGTGGCCCAGTTTGAGACGCCCGGTCGCAATCCAATCACAAGACTCTGAAACTCTAGACGCTGCCCCCAGATGCGATTGATCGTCGAATTGTCGGGTGCTGTGCAGGAATCGGCTAATTGAATTTCACCTTGGTGCATCGATTCAATATTACCTATTTCAATCTGTAAGCCGGGTGAGAATGAAGAGTAGTTTTCATCA
>JAAEMV010000374.1 GCA_024225195.1 Planctomycetaceae bacterium
GCCCGCGTTGGAGCGCAGACAGGACTGACGTAAAAATTTGTCAGGCACCCACCGTTTTCAAACATAGTGTCGAGCGAAGGAGTTTCAATTAAGGGATTCCCCTGAAAACCGTAATCACCTCCACCTTGGTCGTCACTCATGATGACAATCACATTAGGGCGTTCGTCTTCTGCCAGCGCCGCGAGAGGAATCGTAAAACCCGTTAATATGCAAAATAATAAAATTCGTAGACTAAAAAAATTAATTGTCGAACGGCTCATAGATTGATGGCATCCTGTTGCGAAGTTTTAAAAGGTTGTATTTTCAGTCTTAATTAATCACGAATCGGCCATCGCAGATAGGGGATCACAGATCGCGTCGCTTCATCTTAAACGATAGTTGGTTGATTCCAAAATTATATATTTAGCAAGTGTTTGGATTCAGCCGGCGACTCCAGTGCTCATCGTGATAGATTCAAGCCCGTGGAAATGATAAGTGTTGGCGTACACCGGATGCTCTTTGATTTGTGCATTAGGCAATCGTTGAAGGAAAATTGGAATTGAGATTTGAATTTCTAACCTTGCCAATGGAGCCCCGAGGCAATAATGGATCCCTCCACCAAAGCTAACATGAGGATTCGGGTGCCGATCTAATTGAAGCAAATGAGGATTTTGAAAGATTGCTGGATCGCGATTGGCGGCACCAAGAATGAGAGCGATCTCTTGTCCTATTTCAAAATGTTGCCCGCCGATCTCAAGTGGTTCGAGAACCCAGCGGTTGAATTGGTGAAGTGGGGTGTCAAATCTTAATAACTCTTCGACTGCGGCTTTGCTAAACGGGGTATCGCCCGGTCCGTGATTTCGCCACAGCGTTAATTGTTGCGGGTGGTTAAAGAGTGCAACCATTCCATTGCCAAGTACGTTGACGGTTGCCTCATGGCCGGCATTTAGCAATAAGATACAGTTTGCGATCAACTCATCTTCACTGAGGCGATCCCCGGCCGATTCGACCTCAATTAATTTACTAATCAGATCCTGTTGCGGACGCTTACGTCTGTCGTGTACGAGAGACCTGAGATAGTTTACGAACTCTCGTGAAGACTCTACCGCGGCCGCCTCCATCTCTGGCGTTCGTTGCATTTCATACATTTTGATCATGTTGTGGGACCATCGCAGTAGTTCAGGCACCATTGTTTCGGGAACGCCCAGCATTTCAGCGATGACAATCACGGGAATCGGTGTTGCGTATTGTTCTTTGAAATCAAAATTGCTGGTGCCGCAATTATCTTCAATTTTGTCAATCAGTTGATGGCATAGAGTTTCGATCCGCCCTCGCAGGCGCTCGATTTCTCTCGCCATGAATCCCTTTTGGACAAGGCCTCGCAAACGGGTATGGGAGGGTGGCTCGAGCCCTAGCATGGAATGGCGGTCGACATCAAAAAAGGGTTTGAGGTTCGAAGGGATGGCGGGAAGCCCTAGTTCTTCTCGTGATTTCAGATGTTCGATCTGTCGGCCAAAACGCCGGTCCCGCAAAATAGACGAGACGCTTTGGTGGTCAACGAATGTCCAAAGTCCATGTTCTTGCCAGTAAAACATTGGGCATTGTTGCTGTAGTTTTTCGTAATAAGGATAGGGGTTGTTGTAGAAATCCTTGTTGCGAATATTCAGGCTAACGGTTTGCGTTTTATGGTTGATCTGCATGAGCATAGGGTTTGAGGCACCGGTCACTAAAATATTAGATCACGATCATACCTGCTTTTTGCAATCAATGTTTGTTTGAGCGGCTGTTGTTGAGTGTGTCACGGAATTTAATTAAACCAGATTGCAAAACCAAAGAGATCGCCTCCAAAGGCCTCTTGGAACTGCCGCCATTTTTTAGGACTGGTAACATTTCCCCGTTCGACATGCGGAAGAGCGCCCGAACCGTGAATGAAGAGTATCAAATCAAAATCCTTCGGCTCCGTCAGAAATCGGTTGACATTAAAGCCGCGGTCTTTGGCTTCTCCCCGCCAAAACGGGAGTAGTTTTTTGCCATCCAGTATGGCTTCGGTTTCGTCAAGAATACCTTCCCAAGCGGTAATTGTCCGGCTGGTGGGACGAAAGGGAGATACGAGCGTCGTTTGCCTGGAGTTTGGAATCCATTCGCGGTCATTGTCGGTTTCTTCAGCAAGAGCAATCCACATTTCGCGACTTAATTCAACGGCTTTTTTCAAGTGTTTATGAATTCGTTTTACTCGTTCCGGCTCTTGCAGTTTGAAATTTGAGTTGTGGAAGGATGCCAAAATATCAAGCAACGTATTTTGATCAAATATAGATTTATTTTGCTTATCTTTTGATGCTTCGAACTCTTCTTTCATAAATTCGTGTTTGAATTTGACCTTGGGGAATATGCGATGTGCGGCAACGTCCCAAAGCGGTTCTGCATCATAAGCTAAAGCAAATTCAAGCAGGCTTCGAAGAACGTGGGTGTAGCCTCGCAGCCAGATGACGTCGGCATAATCGAAGGCAATGACTGTCGTAGGTCTGCATCTTGGTGGAATTCTTTTCAGGTCAAATAATTCGTCTAGAAAAGCATTCAAGTCCTCCGATTTGTTTTTTTTCCCATCTCCATTGATGTCAAAATGGATTTCAAATAGGTGAAGCGGAAGCTTTACGTCTTTCGACTCTATCTTTGCGAGGGTTTGATCTGCCTTTTCGAGATCCTTTATCATTTTTTTAAAAACCTGCCGAACCGATTCATAATCAATTTGTTCGGGGTTTGGATTGTTGGGAACCGGTAATCGAAAAAATGGCAAAATTGCATTTCTTGTATTACTGTTGATTCCGTATCGATACCAACTTCTGGAAAGGTGATCCAAGGATTGCATGAATTGAAGTGTGCCAAGTCCAAGTCTAGCCTGATCGTCTTTTGGGTTTTCCTCGAGATGAGCCTTGAGATCGTGTTCGCCTTGGGAAAAACTTCCTGAGAGAAGGTAGTTTTCTACCAATGGTTGCTGCTGACCGGAGACCAGGCTATTGGTAAGCAGAAGCATACTGCAGGTTACCAAAGTGAGTTTGCTAAACATGGGCAGTCCGTTCCATTTTGAAGGATGGGATGAATTTGGGGCGGTCAGCAATTTCTCTGTCTTCTACTCAGAAATACCTGCTGTTGTTTCAAAAAGTCAGGTTTCGAACTTAAGTTGTTGGCTAACTATTGGTTGGAGCACTTTTAAGATCAGTTAGAATCTGCGACCGGTGGATAGCAAAGGTCGTCCCAGTTCTCTGACCAGGCGTGGTCAGTGATGATTTTTACGATGGCAAAAATGATTTGTTCCAATACGATTCCGCATTGCTTGACTATTCTTCGATTGAGTTTACTACCAAAGGTTGCAGCTCCATGAATCAGTTGGCATCGAACCAAATAAATCCGATTAAAAATCTCATTTAAAATCTGGCAGTAATTTTGATCGTTATACATGCGTTGAATTGAAATTTGGTCGCGGCGATGGTTGAATCGTTTTTCCGTGTTCAACGCCTTCCAAAAAAACTTATTCACAAATTGATCCGAGCAAATTTGGCTAACCAGCGTTTGTTGCTCGGTTAGGCAGGTTTCAATTAGGGAATCTTTGTCGCGTTCTTCCATAACGGTTAAGAACGTCGTGAGTGCACGTCCATCTCTTTCGGGTTCGTGGTCGCATGAGTTCCAGCGGCCAAAAAGTGAATTGAGGGCGATCCATCGGAAAATCAACTTTTCGTCAAGTTTTTCATCTGGATCGTCGCATTCCGCAGCGCTAAGCCAACTGAACGCACGGTGCATCCGCACGGCTAGTGGGTGTTGCGGGCAAGCGCGCTGCAATCGCTGTTTGGTTGTTTCCCAATAGGCTCTTAAGTCATCAA
This sequence comes from Planctomycetaceae bacterium, assembly GCA_024225195.1. Classification (GTDB taxonomy): domain Bacteria; phylum Planctomycetota; class Planctomycetia; order Pirellulales; family Pirellulaceae; genus Mariniblastus. Next base: position 3,855 of record JAAEMV010000374.1, read on the forward strand.
CATTGTCCAATGGAGGAGAGTCAGTCATGAGTGTGATCGCTCGGGTTGGATTTATTGAGTCGGATTAATTGAGTCGGAATACTGAAATTGGCTCAGCGACCTTTATTTGATTTCGCCGAGCACGAAAATGCAAATCCCTTCCAGCTTCTGGTGCAGGCGTTTGTCGAGGGGAAAGAAGTGTATGTTTTTTGTTTTCATTTCTTAGGTTTTTGATTTCTTTTGTTCCCGAAAAAAGGCAAAATATGAACCAGATCAAAATCGTATTACCAGTAAGAAATGGAAGTAAACATGTCTTCATTAAATAGGCGAAGTTTTTTGACAAAAGCATCGGCTGGGGCAACCGCGATCGCAGCGTCGATGTCGGGGGTGGCTGCTGGAAGTCTTGAAGCTGGCCTTTCGAGCTCTGCAGAAGGGGTGATTGAAACTGCCGCAGTTGACTCTGCGCCTTTGGTACCCAATCGAATTGCCGTCTCGACCTACTCCTTTTTTACCTTCCGAGATGGTTCCAAGTTGACGATGCCAGAATGTATCGACACGGCAGCGAAAATGGGTTTTGACGGCGTTGAATTATTGCTCGTGCAGATGGAGGACACGTCGGACTCAATGCTTCAAAAGTTGAAGCGACGTGCATTTGTAAATGGTCTTGATCTTTGCGGAATGTCGACACATCAGGGATTCTTGCGGCCTGACAAAGACTATCGTGCTGAGAACATTAAGAAAACGATCGATCAAATTGAGATGGCGTATAAGCTCGGCATCCCCACCATTCGCGTGAATACAGGTCGCTGGGGAACTTCAAAAAGTTTTGAGGAGCTGATGAATAACAAAGGAGTTGAGCCTCGCCTACCCGGTTGTACGGATGATCAAGGGTTCAAGTGGGTGATCGATGCATTGACTGAATGTCTGCCAACAGCCGAGAAATGTGGTGTTGTTCTCGGGTTAGAAAATCATTGGGGACTTGGGAGCACAGCAGAGGGGGTTTTGAAAATTGTCAACGCGATTGATTCGCCTTGGCTTCGAGTAACGATGGATACGGGGAACTTTTTTGAGCGACGTTATGAGCAGCTCGAAATGCTTGCTCCGGAAGCCGTATTTATTCAGGCAAAAACTTATCTTGGCGGCGGCGTTTATTACACGCTCGACATGGATTACGACAAAATCGCAAAAATATGTCAAGGTGCGAATTACAAAGGGTATGTCTCACTGGAGTTTGAGGGGAAGGAAGACCCTTGGACCGCTGTTCCAAAAAGTTTGGCTGCCTTGCGGTCGGCCTTCGGTAAAAAACAAAATTAAGTAAGAGGTTATTTATTTCCCACGGACTTCAACCTCGTCGAAAGCGTTCATGTCGTCAAAGGAACCAAGCCCAATGCGACCCTTGCCAAACGTAGTATCCTTGACCGACATGTGTGGATTTTTCATGTCATCGAAATAAATTTCAATCGTCCCTTTCTGAGAGTCACGAACCAGTTTGACGTTATGCCACGAATCGTCCCACGGGGTCTTTTTTTCATTTTTAGTTAACGCCAATCGCGGTGCATCTTTCACAATCATGATTTGACCACTGTGCGGATCGGGTTTGGCACCGAGGTGCACGTAATAATAGTTGGTAGGGTTTTGGTATCCGAAAAAGACACAGCAATCCCGATGGTTTCCGGTGTCTTTGGTTGATTTAACTTTAAATTTAATCACGAAATCAGCTGCCTCAATGTCTTTAATGAGTGCGATATGACGTGGACTGCGAACTTTCGGTTCGTATTCGCTTTTTCGCTGAATAATACTAAGGCTTTTGCCAGCGCCGTGGTCTTCGAGCTTCCATGATTGGTCGTCGATGATCTCCCATTTTGACGAGCCACCCTCGAAATTATCTGTGAATAGAACTGGCATTTCATCCGTGTGATCAGTTCCAGCGGTTTGGGCATTCGGTGACGTGACCACAGTCTTGACGCTCTGGCCAGTAACCCAGTTTGTTCCGGGGAAAAAGACGATCAGAAAAATATAAGCTGGAACAAGTTTGAACATGTTCATTCACTTTCGATAGATTGGGAGGTTCGCCAAAGAAGTTTGCTGCTGTAATTTTTCACTTCTATGTAAACTGCAGGTTGATCATTTTGGTCCAGAACATTTTAACCAATGTTAGGTGATGCTGCCGAAAAAATACACTGTTAGATTGAATTCTGAATAATAATGATGAGTGCGGCCAATCGTTTTAACGGCGGGCGTTGGAGGTTTGGGCTTTAATCGATAAGCTGACCAGCGGAAAAGATCTTTGGAGCTATAGAAAGCGATGGTTGATTTTTAGTATGCCCTCGGTTGATCAGGTAGTTGATGATTTGATTTGGGCCATAAATAGCCCATCTTTGATATCTAATGTGTTTTTGGATTCAACGCACGAGGGGGAATCGCATGGTGGGGTCCAATTACTTGATTCTGATGATATCTCTTCTAAGCATTTGGGCGAGTTCATTGAATCGGTGAAAGACAGACGCGTCGGCCGTTATTTTGAACGGTTGATGCTCTATTGGCTGGTGCACGTGCGGCAGGTGGAAATGGTTGCTCATGGATTGCAGATTCGGGACGGTAACCAAACACTTGGTGAGATTGACTTTTTATTTATCGACCACCAGCGGTTGCTGAACCACTGGGAGGTCGCGGTCAAATTCTACCTGTACGATCCAGATCATCTAAAAAATGGCAGTCATTATTTAGGGCCAAATGCGTCAGATAATTTTGAGTCGAAAACGCAGCGAATGTTCGAGCATCAACTTTTGCAGAGTCAACGAGATTTTCCAGAGGTTGCTATTCATCGTGCATTTATCAAGGGCCGAATTTTTTATCCAATGGAGATGGCCGAAAAACCAACAACTCCAGCCAATCTTGCTGCAGATCATTTAACCGGATGGTGGATTCGAGATTCTGAGTTAGCCCGTTTGCAGCTACCCAATTGCATGTATCGAATCAGAGAAAAACCACACTGGTTGGATGGGGCTCGTGCCTGTGAAGGGGCACTCCAAATGCCAGAGGAATTCGTGCGGCATTTGAGCGAGCATTTTGATAGCGAGGGTTACCCCGTTTATGTGAGTCAATTTCAATTAACTGACGAGGGGATGCGAGAAACGTCTTGTGGCTTTGTCGTGCCGGACGAGTGGCCTAATAACTAGTCGAGTTCGCATGTTGTATCAATGCTGGTATTGATCGAAAGTGTTGGGCAAAACTGCTTGACTGGTTTGGCTCTAACGTTGTTCATCGGGAGCTGACGTATCTTTTTGAAAATGCAGCCTGATTTTTTCAGGACGGTTTGTTGTGATGGATTCAGTTCCCCACAGCCAGAGCTTTTCCGCGATTTGCGGTTGGTCTACGGTCCAGACATGGTGTTGATAGCCTGCTTGCTGAATGCCACGAATGAGATTGGGGCAAAGCTGGGCGTGGTTTGTGCTGACTCCATCTGTGCCCGTGTGTGCGAGTGTTTTCAGGATTTTCTCAAGGGAAGGGGACGCGTCACCGAACTCGTCTTTTTTGATGGAGGTTAACCAGTAGGTTTTCAGCAGCGGGTCTGTTAACTCGACTTGGCGGATCACCTCTGCGTCAAAAGAAATGATGACAATTTGATCCTTATTCAGTTGCGATTGTTTGATGTCCTGAAACAGTTTTGGGACAATCGCCGCATTGCATTTCACCTCGATATATATTTTTTTGTCAGACGGAACGGTTGCCATCGCTTCGGTAAGCGTAGGGATCGTGGTTCCTGAGAATTTTTCATCGAGCCACGATCCAACATCAAGGTTGCGAAGTTCATCTAATTTTGAGGTTTTGATAACAAGTTTTTTATCAGCTACTTTTTTTGTGTCTTTATCGTGAATGCAAACAATGTGTCCGTCAGCAGTCAGGTGGCAATCTAATTCGATTGCATCGGCACCTCTTTCCCAAGCTAATTCAAATGCAGGGATAGTATTTTCAGGTGCCGCAGCGGAGGCGCCTCGATGAGCGACGATGGGCGGCATCTTAGAACGATCGGCCGAGGATGGCGAGTCCAGGGGTGATTTCGTCACCGAAATATAGAACGGTCCGACTGGTAAGCCATCTTCATTAAATAGCTTTACTTTGTTTTTTGGATAATCTCCCCAAAGGTACCGCACGGTGGATGGGTTAGATGTTTTGCAGAGAAGGGTGATGCTTTCCTGCCCTGTCTGCTTCGCAATGACTGTCTCAAAATTTCCTTCCGTATCTCCAATTTCAAAACCGTTGAGCTGTCCTTCGATTGGTAAAAAACCGCTGCCGCAATTATCGAAATTAATGACGAGTTTGTTTTCTATATGTTCGATGTTGACGACGGTTGGAAAACTGAGTCGTTCCTTGTCTTTTTCTGTTTTGTAAACGTTATTGATTGCTAATCGGAGCAGTCGATCTCCAATTGGTTTTTTGTCGGTTGGGTGAATATTCGTTTCATCACCGAGATCAATGGTGACCGCCATCATCGTGTTGGGAATTGTAAGTTCAGTTTGTCGTTGGCTTTCGCGAAAGGTTGACCAGTCTGCGTGTCGGAAACTGGGTAGTTGTACGAATAAAAAAGGTAGCTCGCATTGGTTGAAATGGTTTCGCCAGGATTCAATCAGCAAGGGAAACAGTTGGGCAGCGTCGCTGGCAGCAACATCGCTATAAGCGTCTGATTCTCCCTGATACCAGACGACTCCCTGGAACGAAAGAAATTGAAGTGGTGCGATCCCTGCTTCAAATAAGAAACCAGGCTCGCAAAGCCATCGGTAAGGAGTTTCTCCAATGGTGTAGGGTTTGCCTGGTTCAATCACCGGTTTCATCGCGTCCTTCGCACGCCGCTGATGAGCTGCAACAACTGAGCGGTTATTGAGCCAATCCCCTTGATAGAGGCCGGAGGTGATGGGGTTTTTGCGAGCGACTCGGGGAGGAATCCAGTTATTCATCGCCGATCCGCCCACCGAAATTTGGATGATGCCGACTGGCACGTTGAGTTTTTTCTGCAGCTGTTCTGCAAAAATCCATCCAACCGCGGAGGCCATTGCTGCCGATTTTAAATCGCTTTTCAGCCATTCAGTTTGAAAAAAATCACGGGTGTTGCAGCGATTCAGTTCGCGTTCGGTGTACCCATCTTTCGCGACTAGACGTAAACCCTGGTGCCGCATGATTCTCAGATTGGGATTGTCAGCTCGGCGAAGTAGTTCGTTTCCATTGTCGCATTGCTTGAGAGGGAACTGCATGTTGGATTGCCCTGCGCAGATCCACACTTCACCAATTAATATATCGTCGAATTTGATTTCATTGATCGACAAAGACAGGGAGTCAAAACTTGCTTTTCTGGCAGATAGTTCTACGGACCAGGTGCCTTCCTTTGAAGTTTTAACCCTGCTGTTTTCTGTTCCGAGAGTGACGCTAATTTCCTCGCCCGGCGTAGCGGTTCCCCAGACTCGTATCGGCATATTTTGTTGCAGTACCATCCCGGTTCCAAATACCGGCGCAGGGTGAAGGTGTTCATCGAAGGCTGCAATCGCTTGTTGAACATGAAAGGAAACTAGCAGAAGGCTCGCGAGCAGAGCGAATCGGAGGGGAGGTGTTGAAGTTCGGCACATAGTTTTGTTCGTGGTAGTCATGTTGGATTGTCGTCCATCATACCGTAGGTTTCGCATCTAGTTGTTTGTTTGTGGAATTTTAGTTTGCTTAATTCTCTCGTTATTAAAGTGGAGTGTTACGAAGGACGCTCCAATCTATTCAGGTTTTTCTATAAAAAGATAATCATTGATTTTTTAAAGAGATGAAACGGTTTCTCAATTTTGCTGTGAGTAAAACGAACGGACGTTTGAATTTGCTGTCAATAATCTTTGAACGTGAAAGATTATGTACAAAAAATTTGTGATTATTGGTTTGGTTTTCTTTAGCGCTACTGGCTTGCATGCCAGTAATGCCACCTCAAATACGATGAGATACCCGTAGTAAAAACTTGGAGTGAGCTACGCGAGGTTCCTGGGTTTGCCAAAAGCGATTTTGGAATTGTTCGTCTTGGACTGGAACAAAATATCGGCCTTCGCAGATGCGACCGCTCCCTCGGTCTGAGCAGCGCCGTTAAGGTTTGAGAACGACCAACCGCATTGACTTTACACTGGGCTAAGCAATGCGTGCTGGCAGAGTGTTAATTCTTAGCATTCAATTGCTTAGTCTCAAGTTTTCCATCACGTCGATTACGGAAGTTCGCGTAATCGAAGATCTCGGAAGGTGATTGGACTACCTTCGCTTTCTAGGCAGAGGTAACCGGTTTTGGGATCGCACTGAGTCCCGCCGGAAACTTCTTCTCCGTTGACCCAAAGGCGAACTTCACCGTTGATGGCGCGAACATAGTAGTGGTTCCATTCTCCGACCCCTTTGGAGAGTTCTTTGGTTGGAAAGCTTCTTGAACCATTGGGGGCCACCGGTGGGAAGGGTTTCATTTTGACGCCAACGGGGAAAACGTCGCCATGGCTGGTGTACCAGTTGGCTGGGTTGGGTTGCCCGTAGGCTAAATCGAGAACTTGGACTTCGATGCCCTGAGGCAGGCCGGGTTTACCAGCCTTTGTTAACCTCTCGATGGACGCCGGTGTAGTCCAAACGAAAATGCCGCTGTTGCCGGCTGGTTTGTGATGCATCCATTGCGCGACCAGCTCAAAATTGGTGTATTGTTTTTTTGTACGAATGACACTGACGGGGCGACCGGTGCACTCAATCACATTGTCTTTGAATGTCCATGTGTCATCATTCGAGTTGACCCGCGTGAAGTGTTTTTCGCCAAGTGCTTCAAAGCCGGGAGCTAATCCGTCGACGAACGCACGCTTAACGTCTTGTTTTTCTTGATTCACTTGCGTTCCGGCAATAGCAACTTTACCGGAGACAGCAGCGGCAACACCGGTGCTAAGAAGTGTTCTGCGAGAAATGGGGGGAGATTTTTTTTTCATAGTTGGTTTTGCAAATTTTAAGGGCGAGCGATATATGCGAATTGTAAGTTTGGAGGCGAGTGAACTGAAAATTTTCCACCGTTAATCGATGGGGCTGATGGCACGGTGAATGTCGAGTTGGATTCCTTAAGAGAAAAGCACAATAATTAATCAGTGATTACTTTCCAGCTGCGCAATATTAAGCGATAAGTTTTCGAGAGAAAAAAGATTCCAAAAAACATTTTCTTGTGTGCCTGGAAGCAAAATGTGGGAGATGCATTTACCAAAAATACGATCAATTTCTGGCCTTTTTTGGCTGAGGAGAATTGAGTGTAGTACAGGGCAGTAACAAATACCGAGAACGGCTTCCGACTTGCTGCCGTTCTGCAAGTTAGATCTCAATAGTGTTTTTAGGTGTGGATGGATTGCTGACACTTCTTTTCCAAAGAAGACGATTAAAGCATCTCGCTCCCATGCGTCCATCAAATGAGGCGTTACCTGAGCCGTTGACATTAAAACTGGATTCTGAAACCACTGAGATTCCGGCAAAAAATCGAAGAGAGGGACACCGATTCCATCAGTGATCGGGGGAGTTGCAGAGTCGTTTATTGAATTAGCTTGATTGTCTAGCTCGAACGCCGAAGAGCGGTTGTTATCGCTTAACGGCAGAGGTGAATCGTCTTGAGTAGGTTGAGCAGTGTTGCTGAGCAGTGCCGGATTAATACAGAAAACACACTCGTTACTTTCAGCTAATAGTGAAATTAACTGTTCGATATTTGTAGGTTGGGAGCCAGTTAGGAGGTGGAGCCCTTCAGCTGGTAATTCACCAGACGGGAGGGTTGATGAGTCGGTTAGAGTTGGTGGAGGGCTCGCATCCGCCGTGTTTATCGACTGCTGAGGCGAATTGGTGTTTGCGGGTGTAACGTACTTTTTCCCAGGTGCGGCGATGCTGCTGGTTGGGCCGATGCTGTCGCTAAAAGGAGTTGTGGCTGGAATATTGGACTCGCTGTCTGCAGGGACTGATGGGTTGTCAGCGTCTAGTTCAATGCTCGATTTCTTTTGAGGAGGAAAATCTAGAGATATCGGATCGTTGATAGGAACGGATCCAACTTGAGGGCGATTCGGTACGGGATTTTGGGTGGCAATACTTTGACTGAATGTGGCGGAATCCTGCTCTTTAATTGGGAGTGTGTTGATTTGAATTGGTTTAGCGACGTTGGAAGGAGAGGAAGCACTTTCAGGAGTCGGGTCTTTGAGGGGAGCACGGTTTGGTACATTTGAAGCTTGTTGCTGGGGTGCGGCAATTGAGTCTCCAAAAAATTGTGGTTCAGGCGAAGGCGTTGAAGGAATAACGGGGGAGGAGTTAATGGGGGCGACAGGCGACTCGACAGGGGGGCTTGCGAGTGACTTTCGATCACTTGGCGAGAGTGGGGCTTCGATTGAGCGAGAAAAGTTACCGGAAAGGGGAGTCGGGTGAGCAGGTGGAGGTGTGGTGTTTTCGAACTCGTAGGTGACAGTGAATTGAGATTCGGGGCCTACGAAGAAAACTGTTCCATTATCGATAATACGAGTTGAATTTGCTTTTATTGCGACGATCTTTTTCCCCTGAAGAACAAAAGTCTCATTAGCGCTGCCAAGATCAGTCAAACACAAATTTGTCCCATCGTGTGAAATTTCGCAGTGTGAACGGGAGACAAATCCGTCATTCTCTAAGTCGATACCAGCATCGCTGCCACGTCCAACAATGAGAGATTCATTAGGTTTTAAAAAATAGTCGCGCCCGCTGTTTGGCCCTCCTGTAATGGTAATTCGAATCTTCATAGTATGAATTTCTGGTTTTAGATAATCTAATACATTGAAAAGGTAATAATGGCTTGAATCCATTTTACGGCAAGTGCATTAACCAGTATTATAGAGGCGACGCAATCAAGTGAAAGATAAATATTAATATGCAAAACCGCCAAGTTCATTGGGATGAGGGGCTTTTCTTACGCCCCCAGCATTTTCAAACAGCTGACAGGTATTGGCAAGAATTAATTGGAGTCTCCTCTTCGCTTGATAATGCCTATAACTGGGGTGTTTTCAAGCTCGAGATCAACCAAGAAGCGCTAGATAATCAAATCGTTGAAATTGTGCGATGTCAGGCAAGAACAAAGAGCGGGACATTGATTTCGTTCGACGCTTCAACGATTGATCGTGTGGATATGGCTCAGAAAGCCGAATCGGATGTTCGTTTTGAAGAGTATTTGAGGGAAAATAACGGCCTGAGAGTTTATCTGGGAGTTCCCTACCTCAGGATGTCAAGAAAAAATGTTGCTCCCGAGAGTGGTGATCAGCATGCACGCTATTGTTCGAGTGCTAATTCGATCGAGGACGAAACTTCTGGTGGCAATCCACAAGATGTGAATGTCAAGGATCTTAATCTTCAGATTCTTTTTGAATCTGATGACTTATCAGGTTACGAAACAGTACCTGTTTGTCGGCTCGTTCGCTCACGTGATATTGATGCCAAGTTGCAGGTTGACAGTACGTATTTCCCGCCTTGCCTAACAACCGCCGCTTTCGGTCCTTTACAGCGGAACATGATGGAGGGGGCTCACGATTTATTAAAAAGTCGTGGCGACTTATTGCGGCGACAGTTGGTCGACTCGGGCGCATCATTTGCAACACAGCGAGCGGGAGTTGTTGAAGATTTACTGCTACTGCAGTCGATTAATGAAGCTGTTGGAATGTTAAATTGTTATTCATTTTCTGACGGAGTTCATCCTCACGAAGGTTATGCTGCGTTGTGTCAAATTATTGGTCGGTTATCAATTTTTAGTGAAGCCAAAGAAATTGGTGAGATGCCGCGGTATAACCATGATGATCTTTTTGGAATTTTTTCATGGGCTTTGAGAAGAATTAAGATCTTGATCGATCGTGGAGAGGCCGGGTATTTTCAGAGATTCTTTAAAGGTTCAGGGCCTGAGATTTCGCTCAAGCCCAAGATGACAGTTACTTTAGAACCCGAGTGGTTTGGCCGAGACTGGCAGATAATTCTCGGCTTACATTCGATTGATCTTTCGACCTCGGAATGCCTTGACTTGCTACAGCGCGAATGGATTTTCAAACTTGGTGCTCCTAACCAAGTTGATTTTTTCTTTGAGAGACATGCCCGCGGAATTAAGTTGGGGAGTGTCAAGCAACTGCCGTCGGTTCTACCAGTTTCGCAGAAATGGCAGTTTTTTTCATTCAAAGTAGACGAAGCGTGGGAGGATGCTAAATCAAGTTGTGCAATTTCATTTCGTTTCAATGCGGATCAGGTTGCCAATCTAAGCGATCTTGAGAATCGTCAGACGCTCGAAATGAAAGTTAAAGATGCGACAGCGGCAATGGAATTCGCCGTATTTGCTGTTAAAGATCGGGGGTAGTGAGCATGCAGCGGGATTTTGCGCTAGCAGTAACGCCAATATTTGATGTAGCGTTAAGGTGGATCGATACGATAGCCGATCCCAATCGCCCTAGCTTGAAAATTGAAGATATCCAAGACGCTCACTCCAATATTCTTGCAACGATTAAAAACGCGAAGAGTAAGTTGGAGCGCAAGTATCGGGATCGTTGGGATTTAATAGAATACGCGATCGTCGCTTGGATTGACGAGCAGTGCCGATCATTAAATTGGGAAGGGCGGAATTGGTGGGAGAACAACTCACTGGAGTTAAGCCGTTTTTCAACGAAAAATTCGCACGATGCTTTTTTCGAGAAGGCAGAAGAGGCGATGCGTGACCGTGATGCAATCGAGATTTACTTTCTTTGTGTCGTGCTAGGGTTTCGAGGGATTTATATGGATCTCCGCCACCAAGATGCGGCTTATGTCGAGCGAGCGAAGGATTTTGTTAGTCGCCGGAACTTGCCAAGTGACCTAAGAGATTGGCTTAAAAGAGCGTCTGACATGATACCTCTTGGGCATTCGAGTGGATCTCTTGATTTGATCGAAGAGGAAAGTTCGGGAATATCGCCTCTATCGGCTAAATTAAGCCTCATTTCATCGTTGTTATTTCTCTCCATTTCATTGGGCGGATTGATTGCTTATTTTTTGTTCACCTCCCGTTAAATTTAAAGCGCCTTTGAGGCTTTTTTTCAAATGCTAAATCAAATTATCGGTCGGTGTCTTACTGTTTTACTGGCCCCGTTTACTGCCATCTGGTCGATGATCAGCCGGTTGATACCAGGGTTGAGATATCTGCCAAATATGCGACCGGAACTGTTGGCAGCATTCATCTGCTTTATTTTAACTGCATCGATCACTGTTATTCATGCACTAATCGTTAGCTTTGATAGTAACGAGATGCAGGAGCCGTATCTGAGAACATATTTTGCTCTTGGTGCGATTTCGATTGTGCTGCCGATTGTTATTTATTTTGGCGTTAAAATTTTTCTTTCGCCGCCTAAGTCACCCTTTCCCGATATTGACGCTGCATTTGATTCGGGCCTCAAAGCTCTTCAGGATCATGGCATTCAAATTAAAGAAACGCCTCTTTTTCTTGTTCTTGGAACACCCGACTCGAAGACAGTGGAACGCACGATGCGGGCTTCTGAACTTAAGTTTGACTTCTCCCATGTGACTGCCGACGGACAATCCCTTTATTGGTATGGGAGTTTAGATGCAATTTATTTGTTTCTCTCTGGAATTGGCAATGTTGCTCAATTGACGAAAGACTTAGCGAAGTATACGAACGAACAGCACGGGGAAAATGAGCAGGAGGTTGGTGATTTTAGAGGCACGATTGATGTGCGGGCTCTCGGCCAAGGTAAGAAGAAATTTTTACCGCCAGTGGTGGAAGAGGAATCTCAGGATCTGATGGCAACGATTCGGGCGACCGATTTATCGCCTAATCGCCCACGAGTAAATCCTGTATCAGAGCCGACCGAGCGGTCTAAGCCAAGTGACACCAGGCAGCTTTCTAGCCGGGAAAAATTGACAGAACAGAAACACCGACTTGAGCACTTCTGTGAAATTTTGAAGCGCCGCCGGGGGACAGTTTGTGCTCTTAATGGAATCGTTGTTTGTATGGATTGCCAGCTTGTGGAAGGATTTCCAGGCCAGCTAGGGCGGCAAGTTAAAAGTGATCTGTTGACCGTTTGTCAATCGACCGACGTAGTAAGCAATGTGACAGCGATAGTGACTGGATTCGAGACTCATTCTGGTTGCAGAGAATTTGTCAGCCGCCTCAATGAGCTGCAAGGAGATAGTTTTATTAATCGGCGGTTCGGGAAAAGTTATAGGTCATGGCGAGTGCCAACCCCAGATCAAATGCGATATATTGCCAACGCTTCGATAGAAAATTTCGATCAGTATATCTATTCCATATTCACACAACGCGACGCATTAAGTTCGCGTAACGTTGACGGGAATCGTGAAATGATAAAATTTCTCTGCTGGATCTACGCTCAATTTTACGAAGGACTGGAGCGAACGTTGACGACTGGATTTTGTGGTGGCGAGTCTGACGATTGGTGTTTGCCACGAATAAGTGGATGTTACTTTCTAGGCGTAGGTGAAAGCTCTGGCGACAGTTTTTTTGGCCCTGGAATTTTTGATCGAATCAATGAAAACCAAAGTGAGCTGGAGTGGACGAAGGCAAAAATTCACCGAGAAGCGAATCTGTCGTTTTTATCTCAGTTGGTATTTTTAGTTGGCTTAATTTCTTTATCAGCTCTAAGTTATCTTTGTTACGTTTTGCTGTCCGCTTCATAATTAAGTTGGACTGACTTGGGTTGCTGAAAACCTATAAATTGAAACTAACGAGATGCTGAATGGAGTATTTCAGCTTGGAGGCGAGTGTTTTTGGCTTTGTGTAGATTCTTGCTCGCCCACTTGAGCCTGTATAAGCATGAGGCGGAATGTGTTCAGCGGTGGCGATGACGCGATAAGGAGTTTGAGTGCTTCTGATAATACCTGCTGAGTCGAGATAGGTTTCGAGGCCAGTGCTGACGATTTCTTGGCTATTAGTGTCTACATCCACTTCGTAAATGTTGGTAACTTTTCCATCAACAACCGTTCCGCTTTGTTGCGTAAAAACCAATCGGACATCCTGCCCTGCAGTTACTAAATCGATATTTCGCTCGCCAACATACAAGACCAACTGACTGTCGTTGGCAGGCTCTAAAGTAAGTAGTTTGTCACCTCTTGCGACTTGAGCTCCATAATTTCTAGGGTCTGACATGCTCCCCAGGGCGCTGGTTGGCATGAAGTTTTTTGAGATTGCTTTGGATATTCTTTCTGCCGGTACGATGATACCGCTTGAGGGCGCGGTAATTGTCAATTTTGCCTGTTTTATAATTAAGAGTTCTAGCTCTTGTTGCAGCGAAATAATATCCTTTTCGAGGATAAGAATCTTAGATGCGATTGCTTGGTTTTCACTGACACGGACTCTTAGTTCAGCCAGAAAAATTTCTGCCCGGGCCAATTTGCTTTCATGTTCCCGGATTTGCTGATTAAGCTGCAAGTTTTCAATAATTGCAATCGGCTGACCTTGTTCGACAGCTTCGTAGGCTCGGGAAATATAAATCAATTTGCCTGCTGAGGGCGAGAATATTGGATTTGAGGATTTAGCCTGAACAGTGAAATTGCAGCTAAGAGAATTTGGTAGAGGAAGGTAGAAAAAAGCAGCGGTCAAAATGGAGATTGAAAAAATCGATAAACCAGACTTCAAAAAGCTCAGCTTTCTGATTCGCTTCGGGCTTCTCAATCTTCGATTCATAAGAACTTGCTTTAATAAAATAATGAATGGACTTGATAATAAAAAAATGACAAGTAGCTGGCCGATTATCCTAAGTTCAAGTCCTTTGAAAAACCAGTAAATCATCAAGCCGATTGAGGCCATGACGAAGCAACGGTAGATGGTAGAGAGTATGGCGTAGGGAAGGATCCACTTAGGTACGCTTTTGGAATGCGGTGTCGCAACGTAAAAAAAAGACCTTACAAAATTCCCCAATGATTGGTTGGCTGTGATGCGAAGATTAGGCTGTTCAGTAAAATCCGAAAGTAAATAGTAGCCGTCGTACCTAAGGAGGGGGTTGCCATTGATCAAAATGGTATTTAATGAACACAGCAACATGACATTGAACATCATTGCATTAAAGTTGCCTTGCGGGGTAAGTATCCAAAGAATAGCGGCAGCAGAGGCGATTGTGATTTCGATATAAATTCCGCCGAAAGAGACCAAAAGCCGTTTCCAGCGATCTGGGAACGTCCAGGCATCAGTCACATTGCAATACAATGTAGGAATGAAGGCCAAAAAAATGACGCCAATTTCGTTGCATTCTCCTCCGCAGCTTCGGCAGGCCAGTGCGTGCCCAAGTTCATGTGCGATTTTAACTACGGACATGACTATGATTAATGCGACTAGATTTTGAGCGGAAAGGAATTGTTGGATGACCGGAAATTTGTGGCTCAGTGCGTCAAAGTTTCCGAAAGCAAAAAGAAAAATAAACAGGCAGACTGTCAAGTTCGCGAGAACAGTCGCAGGGTGGAAGAAAAACTGCTCAAACCATTTGATTGTGTTGAGAATCGGAGTGGGGTTGAGGCCCCGCAATCGAATGACCAACGGAGAGAGTATTTGATTCTGTAAATTACGCTTCTTTCGAATTCTTTCCGTTGCCCATAGGTGCTCGCCAAATCCGAGTTCGTCTACGGTTGCGAGTTGGTCGCCTAACAGGCGACTCCCGAACTTATTTACTTGCTCAATCGTTAAGCGGTCGGTAGAGAGTCGAGTTTGAAATTGAAATAGAATTTCTTGCTCGGATCGTTGGCCGTCAAACAGTTTTAGCAGCTCGAGTTCCTGGTGAGTTAACAGAAAATGATTGAAAGAAACCGGATCTTTCACGACCCATTTAGGCGGATAGCAGTCGTGCCGCGGAATATACTCTAAGTCGGGGCGAACTTTTATTTTGATCAAAACAAGACTCGCCAGTTAACGATTCACCGATTTGCCGTTGGAGTGAGCGTCGACATAAATCTCACCTCGTAGTCCAGGGATCAATTGATTATTTGTGTTTTCAATTTCTACCCAGATGCTGATTTTTGAGTTGACAGGATTAGCTTCGGGGTTGATGAAAACGACGTTTCCTAAAAAATCCTTGTTCTTTAGCCATGACTGCTGAAATTGGACCTTCGCATTCGCGCCAATTTTAATGTTACCCGCATCTGCCGCATCAACGAATCCTTCAACTTTCAAGCGATCGATACGGACAATTCTAGCGAAAGTTTCACTTGATTCGATCCACTCGCCGCGCTTCCGATTCAGGGATACCACCATACCCGTCATCGGAGATCGAATTTGAGTTTTCATCAGCCTTACTTTTGCCAACTCAACTTGGTTGGTTGCAAGAGCTGTTTTTAAATTTGTAATCTCAAAATCGCGTTGGGCTTGTTCTAGTTGCAGAGTCGTTCGATCAAGCTCTAATTGCTGACGCTCGACTTTGGCTTTGGGAACAGAATTACCCACTCTATTGTTTGATTGAATTGACCGTTGAACGTCTGCCTTCGCGACTTCAATGGATTTTTGGTGGAATCGAATGTCAACATCGTTTTTTCCAGATAGTTCGGCGATCCTCTCTTCAAAAGTAGCTTTATTGAGAAGTAGTTTAAGTTCGGAGTCTCGAATTTGAGCAATTAGATCTCCAGCTTTTACGACTTGCCCTTCTTTTATGCGAACGTCTACGAGGGCGCCGGCATGCTCCGCTGGCACAGCAACCGAATCAGCAACCTTAACCACAGCAGATGGGATTTTGATAATGTCTCTAGTGGTCTCTGTTAAATTGTGAGTTGCGATTGAGAAGTCAGATTTAGCGTCTTGGGCAAAAATCGAATTGAGGTGACCGCCAAGAATAGTCAGAAAAACCGCCATAACCGTTACAGTCTCGCGTTTGAATGCAACTGGAAAGGAACCGTGATCAAATAAAATATTTTTCACTTTGTGATCATCTCCGCAGGGGTCGACTTCGTTGAAAGGTAGCGATGTTTACTTTTTGTAGAACTTAGATTGCCATTGTTCCAGATGAAAATAGCTGGCGAGCGGAAGCGAAATGAAATTCACAGTTAGAACGTAGTTGGAATTGATACATCTCTTGGTTAACTAAGTTGTCATTTGATTATTTCGAAAATTAGAGTCGACATCAGCTAACTTAAATCTAATAAGGATCGGAAAACCCGAATTTATTGGAAAAAACAACGTAATACATTTACAATTGACGTTGCCCAGACTGGTTCGTTTGCCAAGGTTGCCAAGGTGGTTCATTCTTATGTTTTTATTAAATCTCTTTCGCTCCAATTCTTTCAAAACAGCTGAAGTTACGGATTTCAATGAAGCCGATTTTGACTACTGTCGGCTTGAGGAACGACGTGTACTCAATGCTTCATTCGCTGTTATCGGAACAGATTTGGCTCTGGATAGCTTCGTGAGTGTTGATGAGGTCACTTTTGTTGATAACCTCGGCGAAATCCAAATTACTTTAAATTCAGGAACTTGGAATGGAGCTGATCTTTTAGGGGCTGTCACTGGAAACGGCTTGGCGACTCTCACTCTGGATTCGTCCTGGGCAATGTCATTATTAGACGTTTCTGCAGGTGGCGTTGATGTTTTTTTTGATGGACCGGACGATATAGATTTGGGAACAGTGGTTAATATTGAAGGGAATAGGATTTACCAAGATTCATTCAATGAAATTTTGGTTGGTGGTTCAGCTTCTTTGGTGGGGAGCGACATCGTACTTTCGAATCAAAATAATGATTTTGGTGGCGCCGTTAGCATATACTCATCAGGAGATGCGACACTCGTCGATGTCAACGATTTGACTTTGGATACTACGCCGGTCGTTGGATCACTGACGGCGTCAGGTAGTAGTATTGCTTTGACAGGCACTGTTAGCGCGGGCTCTGCGGTTCTGACTTCTACAGTTGGCGACATTACCGATTCAGGTGTTGGCAATATTCAGGTGACCGGGACGACCACCCTAAATTCCACGGGTGACGTCATCCTGGACAATGCAGGCAATGATTTTGGTGGCGCCGTTAGCATAA
>JAAEMV010000375.1 GCA_024225195.1 Planctomycetaceae bacterium
ACCAGGTTTAGGTACTGCGTTGTGCTGCGGTGGTTGGTTTCTCGAATCCCATCTACAAATCTAGCCGCACCCGGTCCAAATGCAAAAAACGGGTCGCCTCGCCAATAAGCAAGATTGTGTCGGCAGACTTTATCGGCTTGAGAGAAACTCGATACTTCATATTGGTTCATGCCGACTTTCCGCAATCGGTTAATCGCATGAGAGTACATTTCTGCTCGCAGGTCTTCTCCTGCTTCGCTAATCGTCCCGTGGTTGAGTCTATTCCAAAATTGAGTGCCCTTCTCATAGGTCAGCTCATAGGTCGAAAGATGATCAGGTTCAAGCGAGATGGCCTGGTCAAGATCCGTTTGCCATTGAGCCAATGTTTCTTGCGGCGCAGCAAAGATCATGTCGACTGAAATATCAAACCCTAGATTTTTGGCGGTGGAGATGGCGTGCCGGACATCGGTTTCGCAATGATCCCGTTCAAGTCTTTGCAGTTTTTCTTGGTTGAGCGATTGAACACCGAGGCTGATTCGATTCACACGCAATGCTTTGAGTGCGAAAAGGCGATCTTGATCGAGGTCATTCGGATTGCATTCCGCAGTAATTTCCGCATTTGAAAGATATGTGAACCGGCTGTTGATAATTTTTGCGAGTCTACCAAGTTGTCGCGGGGTGAGATGACTTGGCGTTCCGCCACCGAGAAAAAGCGTCTCCAGTGAGTAGTGTTGATCAAGCCAACTGGTTTCAATTTCGAGCGCATCGAGAAATCGATCAATTAAATAGTCTCGCCCGGCAACTAAGGTGAAGTTGCAGTATCCGCAGCGGTGTCGGCAGAATGGAATGTGAATGTAGACAGATTTTGGCTGACTAAATTGTGGGCGGAACGTCGAGCTAGGTGGTTTTCCCTCATCGTCCTTAGAGGCGGTGCTTGAAAATTGATTTCCGTTTAAACCCACAGCTTCAATCTTCCTCCAAGCATTCCCGGTAACTGTTGGTTTACCAGTTTTTTCGATTGATGGAGGCTGTAACGCGTGCTGAAATGCCCGGCGATAATTATTTCATTATTGAATTTTTCCTGACGAGCAATGAAGTCATCAAGGTGCATGTGGCCGTTCTTGTGAATTAACTCTTTTCGGTGTTCCGGTGAAATGAAGGTCATTTCAGTAATGAGAATTTTTGTCTCATAGAATTCGGGATTATTGTCGAGGCCTGCCGGCGAAGTATCTCCCGTGAATCCAATTAAGGGTATGCGGGACTCGGTTGTGATCTCCGTTCCCTCGCTACGAAGCTTCTTGATTTCATCGCCGCTCAAATCAAGAAATTCTTTTTTCAATTTCTTACGTCGCTCAGAGACGATATACCCAACACTGGGAACGGTATGCTTCGTCGGATGTACGTTGACGATTAGTTCTCGAGAGAGCTCAATTTCATCACCCGGTGAAACGCCGATCAACTCACATGGCATTTTGCCACGGTCAAGTTTGACAAACGAATTAAGCATTTGTCGGACGGCATCGGTATTTGATTCGGGAAGGTAGATTTTGGGGGGACTCATTTTCATGAGTCTGCGGCGAGCTACGTACAACGGCAATGCTGCGATATGATCGAGGTGACAATGACTGATTAGCCAGGTCGGTGTGCCCATAAAATCCCAGGGGTGTGCCCCGAGGTCAAATCCAAGCTTGAGTTCTGGGATTCGCCAATAGGATTGGACTGCCGCGCGAGAGTATCCCTCGACGGTTAATCCATTGTGTTTTAGTTTTTGTACAGGGGCGTTGTTAAGCATGGGAAACGTAAGTAACAGTCGGATATCACGGAACGCTGGCAA
The DNA here is from genome assembly GCA_024225195.1 of Planctomycetaceae bacterium. Classification (GTDB taxonomy): domain Bacteria; phylum Planctomycetota; class Planctomycetia; order Pirellulales; family Pirellulaceae; genus Mariniblastus. Next base: position 1,814 of record JAAEMV010000375.1, read on the forward strand.
AGTTTGCGTTAAATCTGCGGTAGGCTCGGTGTGGAGGTGATTGCCTCTCTAAAATTCAAATGCGATCATTCGATTGAAGCAAGGCGGAATTGCCGACGGGCTCCGCCAACATACCACAAAAAACCCACGAGGGAGAAGCCTCGCGGGTCAATCTAGGTTCACTGTTGTGAAGCAATGTCAAAAACTTCTAATTTCTGATTTAGCGGTGGTGCAAAAATTAGGCTTGGTCGTCAAGGATTTCGACTGCAGCGAATGTTTTTCCTTCAAGCATAGCAAGGCTCGCCCCGCCGCCCGTACTTACGTGCGTTACGGAATCTTCAAACCCTAACTGTGAAATGGCAGCTGCACTGTCTCCACCGCCAATGATGCTAATCGCCTCGCTGTCAGCAATTGCCTGAGCAACTACTTTTGTACCTTCATCAAATGGAGGCATTTCAAATACTCCCATTGGTCCGTTCCAGACGACAGTCTTCGCAGATTTAATGATGTCAGCAAATTGTTTTGCAGATTCAGGGCCGATGTCGAGCCCTTCAAAACCATCCGGAATTTCACCCGCGGCAACAACTTGTTTATTGCACTGAGCATTAAAGTCATCGCCACAATGGGTGTCGACGGGAAGGACGAGTTTGTCTCCCGCTTGAGAGATAAGTTCTTTTGCTAATTCAACTTTATCGGGTTCGACGAGGCTGTCTCCTACTTTGCCTCCTTGTGCTAATGCAAAGGTGTAGGCCATCGCGCCGCCGATTAAAATGTGATCGCAAACGCCAATTAAATTGTCGATGACTTTAATTTTGTCTGAGACTTTGGCGCCCCCGAGGATCGCAACAAAAGGCCGTTCCGGGCTGCTGATCACATCGTTGAGATATTTGATTTCTTTTTCAACCAGCGTCCCCACTACTTTTGGTTTTCCACCCATGGCCAGGGGTACACCGTACATGGACGCGTCTTCACGGTGGCAGGTGCCGAATGCATTGTTGCAGTAGATGTCAGCAAAATCAGCCAATTGTGCTGAGAATGATTCATCCCCTGATTTTTCTCTCGCGTCAAATCTCAGGTTCTCTAAAACTACGATCTCTCCGTCTTGGAGAGCCTGAACTTTTTCGGCAGCATCCGGGCCTACGGTATCCGTAGCAAACGAAACTTTATTGTCGAGGATCTCTCCAAGTCGTTTAGCGACAGGTGCTAGGCTAAGCTCCGTCGAAGGTACACCTTTGGGACGTCCAAGGTGGCTGATGAGAATTAAGCGACCACCTCGATCGATAACCGATTTAATGGAGGGGAGTGCCATCTCGATGCGACGGTCATCGGTGATCTCAAGATTAGCGTTCAAGGGGACGTTGAAATCGACTCGCATCAGAATTGATTGACTGGCGACTTCGATATCGTTGATCGTGACTTTGGCCATGGTGTTTCCGGAAATGGTCGATTGGTTGAGGTTCAATAAGACATCTAATTTACCGATGAGTTGGACGTTGAAAAAGGGGCGATACCTATCGCGTTGATTGGGGAGGAAAGGGATCCGGTGTCGGGGATTAAGGGTAAGTCGTTCGCCAAGAAAAAAGGCCATCCCAAGGGTGGCCTTTCAAAGTTAGAAATGGAGCAACTCGTCGGAGGATCCTATTTCGCTTCCCGTGGAACGACTCGCTTTTGAATGTCGGTTTCGATTTTTCCAAAGACCTCTTCGTGTCTCTGGACGGAAACGTGGAGGGCGTGGAGCAGGCGTTTGGCTGTGTAAAAGTTGAGCACGATCCGCTGAGAGATATCGACGGGTTTCTCGTTTTGACCCATTGGCTGAGAATTCATTCCAAAATCAACAATTAACTCTTCTGGTGACCCGGTAACTCGGCAGAAGTTGGCGTAGGAGCTGACCGTCTTGGATTCGTCGACGGTAATGGGGCGGGGGTTGGGGGATTGGTCTTTTTCAGCCATGGAATTCGCCTCGTTAGGGAAAAGCTTGTTTCGAAAATTTTTTACCTAGTTAAGAATGTCGTATGGAACTGGTGCCGTCAACCTAGATCGTCGATTGAGCTAAAACTGCGTTAGTTGGAGCTCGTCGTTTGAAATTTCAGGGCTGGTAAAGTTTCGGCAGGAACTCCGCATATTGTTTACAATGGTTCCGTTGTTGATTTCGTTGAATGGATAAGATCCGTGAAGAAAATTTGTGTAATTAATACTGGTGGTACGCTTTCGATGCGACGGTCTGAGAAGGGTTACCGTCCTTCGCCAGGTTACCTCGCCAGTCAAATGGCCAACATGGA
>JAAEMV010000376.1 GCA_024225195.1 Planctomycetaceae bacterium
GGGATTCTCCGATTCGCGAAGCACTCATGGCGACCGCCAAAATTTCGCAACTGCTGACTGATTTCGCTGGCGAGGATTCCATCTGGCGTTCTGCCCAAACAGACGCCTTGCCATCCGATGCCGGAACGTAAACGCGGCTCAAGCCAGTTTGTGAAGGCGTCGGAGAATCCACTCCGTCGACAACACTAAAACCAACCAAAACACCAGCCAGCGTGAAAACTTTCTGGAAAAGGACTCGTCAGGTGAGCCGGGCAAGAAGGATTCTTGATCGACGACGCCAATCATCTGAGCCAAACCATTTTCTCCGGCCAACGAACTTGCTTTAGAAAAGAATTGGCTGGGGTCTGCTGAGTCGACCTCGTTCCAAGACGCTCTTCCCCCTTGCTCCAAGTCGAAGAAATATCGACCACTGGTTCGCTCTGCAATCTCTTTTAATAACTGGTCATTACGTTGTGGCTTGACCTTCTCCAAGTCTGGAATGGAGGCACGGACGTTAGCATTTAGAACTTGGCCATCGACTGCGAATGGGACCAACAGTGAAACGTCGTAGCTGCCCTCCAGAGAGGCCA
>JAAEMV010000377.1 GCA_024225195.1 Planctomycetaceae bacterium
CATCAAACGGTTGAAAACCCTGCGTTTTCTCCACTAAAAGAAAGTCGGGCTGACTGGATTCGAACCAGCGACCTCTACACCCCCAGTGTAGCGCGCTACCAGACTACGCTACAGCCCGAAGCCGTATTTTACGTTGATTTTCATTTCTTGACAACGCGTCCGGAAATACAAAAAAGACAAACGCTTAGATCACCCGATTCCCTTGTTTCAATACCGGCAAAATCGCATTTTCTTACCAGAAAAAGACAACGCCCCGCGCTTGATCGCCCCCAAGAATTAGCACCGCTAACATCCGACTCTGGCTTGTACAAGAAAGACTCGCTCAGCATCGAAAATCGCAGAGAATCTTTCGCGGCTCCCTTTAACACCAAGCGTTGAGTGCTCACCAAATTGTACTGCACCCTTCAACTGTTTAGTTTTTGATCTGTTTTACTGCCACCTTGCTTTGCTGCACCGATGCAACACAATAGAGACTTGAATCGACCGGTCATTTCAAATATCTGCAAGTTTCTAACATCTGCAATCCACATGAACCCATCTGAACCATATACCCATCACTTTGCGGATCGTTTAAACCAGGCAATAATCCAGAAACAAACGCCCCTGGTGGTGGGACTCGATCCTCGGCTGAACCAGTTGCCAGCCCAACTCGCTCCCGAAAACGCTGACGACCTGACCCAAGTCGCAATCGCCTACAGTTCTTTTTGTTGCGGCATCATCGATGTCGTCGCCGATTTAGTCCCTGCAGTCAAACCTCAGGCAGCGTTTTTTGAGCAGATTGGCCCCCTGGGAATGGCCGCACTTGCAGAGGTCGTCGACCATGCAACTGCCAAAGGGCTACAGGTTATCATGGACGCCAAACGGGGTGATATCGGGTCCACCGCAACCGCTTACGCGAGTGCCTTCCTCGGGCGCAAACCACATAGTAGTTGGGGCTGTGACGCCCTGACCGTGAACCCTTACATGGGGGAAGACACCCTCGAGCCGTTCATTGATGCGGCGAATAAAAATGGAGCAGGGATATTCGTTTTAGTGAAAACCTCCAACCCCGGTAGTCACACCATCCAGGAAAAACGAGCCGACAACCAACCAATTTATTCGTACGTCGCTAGTCACGTTGAACAGCTTTCCAGCAACAATGTTGGCGAGACGGGGTATGGCAACGCCGGTGCCGTAGTCGGCGCCACTTACCCGGAACAGTTATCTGAATTACGAGCAGCAATGCCTCACACCCTCTTTCTAATACCTGGCTTTGGTGCTCAAGGGGGAACAGCTGAAGACGTTGCCGGGGGCCTCGACGAGAATGGCCTAGGCGGTGTCATCAATAGCTCAAGAGCAATCATTTTTGCCCACGAACAACCTCAATATAACCAGCTCTCTTCGTGGCAAGCCGCCGTCGAACAGGCAACTCGGGATACCATTGAAAAACTTGCTGACGGAACGACCGCTTCCCGGCTTCGCTAACTTGAGCCATTGAATCAGAGCGTTCAGGATTAAACGGCCAGCGGCTTAATTAATTCCGGCAGCGCTTCTAAAACCATCTCCACAGCGATTGCAGCGAGCACCATTCCCATAATCCGCACCACCAGCGTTGATCCCGCCTGACCAAGCCAGCCGTAAATCCGATTCGCTTGGAATAGCAGGACCAATGTTAGTCCCAGGACAGATAACATGATGGCTGTCGTCAACAACTGATCATAAAACGAAAAGTTTCGATTATCAGTCAAGACAACGGCTGCAAGAATCGAACCGGGACTCGCAATCGACGGCACCGCAATCGGAAATACTGCCACGTCGTGTCCCGCATCCTCCTTGGATTCAGCTACCGCCACCCCCGTCCCAAAGACCATCTGCAACCCAAACAGAAAGAATATAATGCCGCCCGCCAGTTCGAATGCGGCCAGTCGAATCCCGATCGAATTCAAAAACAACTGCCCAAGCACCACAAACGCCAACAAAATTGCCGCGGAGTAAACAATTGCCCGAATCGCAATCCGATTCCTATCTTGCGGTTTTGCGGCGGCCGTCACTCCGATAAAGATCGTGAGCGTACCAATAGGATCGATCGTCGCAAAAAAAGTCAGAAAATTTTCTACCATGACATTCATCGCAATCGCCGCCTTACTAAACCCCGAACAGTATTCGGCCGGATTCTAACCAAAGACCTTCCAGCGGAGAATAGTAAGCTGCCAATTTCCCGAATCGGTTAGCTCGGCAGACTCTCTATCGCTGGACTCGAACTTAAGCGTTTCGTTTGCGGCGACGAGGAGCAAGCATTCCGAGCGCTGCAGACCCAAACATCAAAGCAGTCGTCGGTTCCGGAACCGCTGAAATTGAAAAATCAAAGGTCCGTCCGCCGGCAAAAAGAATGGGATCTAGATCTACACCAGAAACCGTCGAAAAATCTGAAAAAGTTGGGTCTGGGTTGTAATCTCCAAATGAAAATTGTGTGACGCCGACATCGGAAACTGACACGCTAAACTGCCCCAAAGCAATTGATGTTCCTTGTGGTGGTGTGGTTGTAAACGCGGCCAATTTTAAATTTGAATTATCAAATGCTTCGTCCGTTACGAATGGAAACGCACTATCGACGCTATTGGCAGTTACAACACCAGCGATTCCAGATGTCACACTATAACTCGCATCAAGTCCAAACCCAACAAGGCCGTCGGATGACAATTCCATGTTCCCGCCCGTCTCAGTCACAAATACATCGATGGTGACTACTGAACCAACGGCGGCAGTAAATACGTTACCGGTAGCACTGCCATCAGAAAACTCAATGATCAAATCAGCTTGAGTTTGGCTAGACGACAGGAAGAAAATTACCGCTGCAAATAGCAAGGTTAAACGTTTCATTTTTTTTGCTCTTACTGGAGGAGGGAAGATCAGAGGTGGGAAGCAAAATCAATTGTTTAATTAGGAGTGAGTTTTAGGAGAAAAGTTGCAATTGCTAGACGACGGTTTTGCCCATGGGCACGCCTCTGGCTCAGCCATAGGCTCTCGCTTAGCCAAAGGGTAACGTGGTGTAGTAACGCTGCAGATAATTGGCAAGATCGACGTTGTCTACATCGCCGTCGAGGTCAAAATCCATGCTCTCATTGTAGTCAGAGGATTCACTGGTCTCCCGATAGGTGTTTAGAAATCTGGCAAGATCGACATTATCAACATCGCGATCGCCGTCAGAGTCTCCGAATAATCGGAAGAACCCGTCTGACTCTTGATCTCCAAACGTCAATGTTCCACCTCCGGTACCATCGGAGTCGCCATCGAGGAAAGCTCCGCTGGCATTGGACTGGACCTTACCACCGTCAATCGACATATGATAATTGCCATCGTCAAGCGAGCCATGCGTCACGCCGGCACCGGCAAAACTAAAGGTCACCACGGTTTGCCCGGACGCATCTGACTGACTCATATTGTAGCCAACGTTATTACCAGACCCTCGGTGCGTGAATGAGAATGCGTCTGAAGCAATCGTAACGAGTTCAGGGAAACTGACAGAAATCTCTCGAATCGATGACATCTGCCCTGACCCCGAATCGAACACCAGAGCGTCCATTTCCAACAGGTCCACCACATCGATGGTTAGCGATTTATCAAACGCGAGTTCGCCGTCAGAAACCTCAACTCGAATTGAGTATTGAGGTTTTGTTTCATAGTCAATCTCGACCCCTGATTTCAGTTTCAACGAGTCACCATCGATTTCGAATAAGTTATTGTCGTCATCTCCATCGCCAGCGATAAAATCAAATGTCAATCCTGTCGAATCAATGTCATAGCCTATGAGATCAGCGATAACCAAGCCGCCCGTTGTCGCAGTGTTTTCATTAACTAAGTTCGCAGACAACTGAATATCGGCAGGTGCGTCATTCACAGGCGTTACCGTAACTGGAACGACACCTTCCGTCGAAGCACCATGCTCGTCCTCGAGGACGTAGACGAACGAGTCCGAACCATAAAAATCATCGAATGGCGTGTAATCGACAGTGCCATCGCTCTTTAAGACGGCGATACCATTTGACGGATTCCCCACAGACACCACTTGAATGGTATCCCCATCCGCATCCGAGTCATTGCCGACGACATCGATATTTATCAGGGCATCTTCGGCTGTCGATGTAACATCCGAATTTGCAGTGGGAGCCTGATTGAACCACTGCTCTAGAAAGTACTCTCCCAAGCCAGCGTTGGCGTGGACTCGAACCTCGTAATCCCCGGACATCGCCGCCGTGTGCAATATGGAGGTACTATCCGAGGCCACAAGGGTTCCCGACGGATCCCTTACTTCCATTCGCAACTCGCTCCCCGACAAATCATCGATGGCGTTGTGAAACAAATAAACTCCGGCGCCTGGCAAAAAAGCGTCTAAGGAAAATTGGTCACCTGCCGAAGCCGTAATGCTGTACAGATCATCGTCGGGATCAGAAATTTGGTAAACCAGATTATCGAGCGGCGTGATGTCAGTGCCTTTTCCCGCGGCGATTACGTAAGCGATTTCCGCTGTTGGTCGAGAGATAGTGATCGTCTCTTTCCCTCCGGAAGCAACACTACCACTGACAACTTCCGACAACAAATTATTAGAAGCGTCGTACGCTCGTAACCAGGCAACATCCGATGCATCATCCGATCCAACATCAATCGAAACCGTTGACTGTAACACAGAAAAATCAGCTCTCAACTCATCGTCACCCGCTCGGAAACCATTGGCTGCCGTTGCCCCGGGCGCAAACACATTCGCTCCCGTTGGGGCTCCATAGCTGGCCGAAGCAGCATAAATCGAACCCGCCCCGACATTGTTTGACAATGTTACCCCAGTAAAGGAGTTGCTAACATTGGTTTCAGCAGCGAATCCATCCGGCTCAGCACTAGTCGAACTGAGCGTTGAAACAAATCCAATCGCACCATTGAATCCGGTCAAGTCCGTCACTTGAGGTGAGGCAGACTCGATGTCCAAAACTGCAGATCTTCCAACCACCAACACGTAGTCCACATCGACAGCGCCGGTCACTTGAGCAAAGAGAGTCGTCGCTCCTTCCACGTTGGCATAGCTGGATACCACAGAATCGAAATTAGAGGAGGCTGCACCAGTCGCAAGCAGTGTGCCGCTGGAATTGAAAATCTCGAGCGTTAACGCGGCTGGTTCATTAAAACCATCCACAGCCACTGATATTTCCTGCCCATCTGCAACTGAGAATTCATACCAATCGGGAGAGGCTTGTTCCGTGAAGATATTGATTTCGTCGTAGGCACGACCATCTGCATCATAGGGATAATTATCATACTGTTGGAACTTAATCTTAAAGTTGCTCCCCAGTGAAATCCCCGCGGCCGCAGCTTCCGCAGCAAGATCAACCTCAACAAAATCCCAAACGCCGTTGGCTGAATCCGTGTCGGTTAAGACCGTGTACCAAGTGGAACCGTCCGCACTAATTGCGACACCGTCTCCATAGGAATCTCCGGAAAAACTAGCTGGAAGTGTATCCGTTTCATCGCCCCACTCGGCGTGATAAAAACTCAGCGTCGGACTTGTCGCAGTTGATAAATCAACAGTGTAAACCGCCGTGTTCAGGTTGTAGGTTCCTGTGTTTGTTTGATCCATAAACAGAGAATTCGTGCTTCCGTTTGCCGCGAAGCTGTTGGTAACGACAATCCTTCCGCCTGAATCCGTTGAATTCGTGACCCAATCTCCGCCCAAACCACCACTTTCAAAAGAGTCAGAAGCAAGGAGAATTTGTTCCTCGGCAAGATTGCCTAACACAGCAATTCGATCACTCGACTCTGCCGCCCCTGGAAACAACGCTGCTGCATCAATATTTTCCGCGTTAGCTAAATCACTGTTTCCGACGCCTATCGCTGATTCAGCTTCCACGACGGCATTGAGCACAAACTCGATCTCGTAATCACCGCTACTGTCGGACGCGCCGTCGATTAGAATTTGGTAGGTTCCGGAGTCGACCAACGCCATCGAGGGCAAAAACAAGTTGGAGTCGCTTGCCGCACCACTTCCTACCAGTACACCATTGGGATCTCGAACTTCCACGTTAGGGAGCAATCCATTACTGCCACGGACTGCAATCGAGAGGGTTTGATTTGAATCTAAATCTACCGCGATCGTGTCTGGGAAACCGGCACCAATCACATCCCCCGAAAGTATCGAACGATTCACACCAGCACCCGTGCCGCCGCCGGTAAAGACCGTCAGTTCCTCAAACGATCCGCCGACACCAACGGCATCCCAAGCGGCTAATGTTGAAAGGTGCTGCTGAGAATTTACACCGAACAGATCAATCGCTGATTGAACCGCTCCCTCGCGGGCATCGATGTATTGAGAGTCGGTTGTCAGATAAACCGAAAGATTGCGATAGGCAATTTCAGCGGCGTCGGTCATACCAATGCCCGTCACATCGTAGGCCTGACCATTATCATTTACCCCCGACTCTCCCTCCGTCAAAATGTAGAACCACTTGTTTTGAACACCTGAGTTCGTATGCACTCCGCCATTGTCACTGCTCGTCCCATTCCAATTACTACCTAGATAGGTATCCGGGTCACCCTTCGCCGCGGGATTGGACATACTCCGCAGGGCATTGCCCGGATTGACACCAATGTCTTCACCCATCAGCCAGTCATTCGAACCGAGCGCGAAATTTTCAATCGCTTCTCCAAAGATGTCGGAGAAAGACTCGTTCAATGCACCTGATTC
>JAAEMV010000378.1 GCA_024225195.1 Planctomycetaceae bacterium
GTCAGTTTCGCTTTCACGCAATTGACCAAGGCTGGAAAATGCATTTTTCAGCATGTCTGAAAGCCGCCGGCGCGACACATTGTTTGCATGGATATACCCAAGCAACTGCTCCAGGTCACTGCGCTTCGCATTCAGGCGGTCGCAGGCCGCATCAAGCTCAATCCTGTAGAAAGTGCTCAAATCGGTGGATTGCCCGGACTTGCCGGAATTGTCATCGGTTGTGTTGTCCATAATTGTAGTTACTCGCCGCTCCCGTTTGTCATAGGTGTGATATTACCACATTGATGGCTTGTGCGAGAAAGGTTGAATAGGCGAAAGCTCCAGTACCGGATTATCGCAGTGCAAATATGATCAGTCTTATTTCAGATTCATTGGCGACAGGCATAAACAGGCTACCCATTCGATCGCCCACGATATCTTAATTAACGGAGTAACCTCGCAAAATATGCAGGGCGATAACAAAATCGCCCTGCCATTCCGATTAATCAACGATATGATAGACCGGTGCCTTTTCCATCGTCCATTCGCCAGTTTCGCGATCACGTTGGGATAGTGTCAGGCAATGCCAGTTTTCA
>JAAEMV010000379.1 GCA_024225195.1 Planctomycetaceae bacterium
CAGCGAGTATCACAAACGGGCTTATCTCACGGAGCAGTTTTATACGGAATGAGTTTTTTTACTGGTTTTTCCGAAGCTTAGACACAATTATTGCTGCTGAGCGGTAGGTTTAAAGAGTGACCGCCGCGTTGCCGAATTGGGTCGGTGGAGTGTACTCTGTAGGCTTCGCCGGTCATAACCTAGGTTGTCGGGCTCTCGGTCGTGGCCTCATTAAACGGAGCGCCTGCGAGGGGGTGGGGGTGAGGCTGGTCGTGGCTTGAGTTTAGCGGTGCAGTGAAAACAAGAACGGTATGGCAAAACGCAAAATTGGAATTTTGAATGCGACACTTCGGAATAAACCGTCAGCCTCTGGTGGTTCGCCGAACCGCGGGTTTACGCTCGTTGAGTTGCTCGTTGTAATCGCGATCATCGGAATTTTGATCGGGATGCTGTTGCCTGCAATTCAATCGGTTCGAAGTGCGGCACGGCGGGCTAGTTGTGCCAACAATTTGCGTCAAATCTCATTGGCGGTAGCCAATCATGAAACCGCACTTCTTGAGTACCCCACGAGCTTTGACATACCAGAGAGTGGTTTGACACGCGGTTCGTGGTCAATTCATGCGAAATTGCTGCCGATGATTGAGCAGGCGAATGCTCAACAGGGTATCAATTTTTCCGTCGACTGGCATGAGCAAGTCGATTCCGGTATCCCAGCCTTCGGAGCGCCAGTCTATTCATGCCCGAGCGATTACCAAGCGGGAACGCGAACGAAGGATGGGAAAGATTATGTTCACTCGACCAGTTACGGGTTTAATCTTGGGAGTTGGCTAATTTACGACCCAGTGTCTCGAGAGTCTGGAGATGGGTCGTTTTGTGTTTCCAAGCCGACGCGACATTCGGACTTCACCGATGGACTAAGCAATACCTGGGCGATATCAGACGTAAAGTCTTTTACGAGTTACCTCCGCAACCATGACTCGTTCGATGGTACTTTTCCGGTTAACGCTCAGGCATTTGGAGCGATGAATTCAGTTGAACGCAAGTTGGGAGCGGGAAAAGATCGTAATACTGGTCACACCGTCTGGAGTGATGGGCGAGTGCATCACACCGGATTTACCACGGTGTTCTCTCCCAATACGGTCGTTTCTTATGAGTTTGAGGGTGAGCAATATGACATTGATTTTAATTCTCAACAGGAGGGGCGGCATCTTGTAAAGCCAACTTATGCTGCAGTCACGTCTCGTTCTTACCACGAACAGGGAGTCAATGTGGCCCGCATGGATGGGTCAGTCGGGTTTGTCGCCAACGGTATTACGCGAGCGATTTGGGCGGCAATGGGAACCCGAAGCGGACGCGAAGTAGCTGCGCTTCCATAATTTGAGACCGAAATATTATTCTGCTGAGAGGAGCATTTGTCGGTAGAATCGGTTAAAACGTCTGGTTCGCAACCATAAGATGGGGTTTGCCCTGTAAGCACTCCCCTTGGTCTCGTCTGGCGAACTATAATTAGAAGCTTGAAAACCGACTACTCGTCGTTTTACCCAACTGGAGTTGTTTTAAGCTCGTCCCCGAACTATTTATTTAAACCCCTGAATCTTCATGCCAGTCTCCATCGCTTGCCCAAAATGTAAAACGAAGTATCGTCTCCCCGACAGTGCTTTGGGAAAGCCCGTGAAATGCCAAAAGTGTGGTGCCAGTTTTCGCACTGCGGCACCGCCACAGACCGCTGGGAATCCTGCTCCTTCGCAGCAATTGTCGACCAAGAAATCGCAACCTCAAACGGCTGTCAGCAAGGTTTTGCAGCCAAGCCAGCAAGATATTTCAAAGATGGGGATTCAGGGGGCCATCAAAAAGCAGGCCGATATTTTTTCGGCTCCCCCCCCACCCACGAGAAGCAATCCGCTTGGAAATTTCTCGATTGAGGATCCAGGGTTTGCAGATTTAGAAGTTGCTAAACAGGAAGTTGAAGAAGAGGTGAAGTCGGATGGGATGGAGTCGATTTTGGGTAATCCTTACGCCTCCGGTACCGAAAAGAAATCAAAGGGAGGCTTCAAAAGGAAAAGTCAGGCTCCAGCTGTCGACGTTCGGCCTTATGCGGTTGCCCGCATTGGAATTTGGATGCAGTTGGTTTCGTGGTGCCTTTTGTTAGGGGCGTCAGTGATTTTCTTGTTGGTCACACTGCTTATGGCTTTAACGCCGTCTCCCGGTGAAGACAGCCTGATCATAAAAGTTATCAGTATCATCTTTATACTGATAGGCATTGCTACACCATTTGCAGGATTTATTGCGTTTGTTGGCCAAGTTCTATGTTTATTCGCTCCCAACAAGAATGAAAAGTTGGCGGCAGGATTTGCGATTGGTTCGCTGGTAGGCCTGATTGTTTTGCCAATCGTTATAATGTTGGTGGGTGCGGTGGGCGTCGTTGGTGTCGGTGTTTTCAGTGGCGTTAGCGGTCAGAATGCTGAAGAGGCTGGGCGAGCGGTAGGGGGAATTTTCGTTTTCGCTATCTTCTTGAGTCCGTTTGCTTTGTTGTTAGCTAACGTCTTGTTTATGTTTTTGTTCTTCAAGCGTCTTGGTAGAAACATTAAGGCGAAAGCAGTTGAACAAGCGGCGAAGTTGGCGATGGGGAGTTGGATCGGATCGGTCGCTAACGTGGTTATTTTGTTCGTTTTTATAATGGTCGTCGGATTTCTCTACTCTGGCGGTTCGGAACCACCTCCAAGCTTACTAGGTCGTGTCCTACAGATTTGGTTAGTCCTGACCTTGGTTTTGAACCTGGTAGTTGTCGTTGCGATGGTCGCAATGGGATTTGCGGCGGTCAAGCATACGAAGGTAGCCTAGCCAACCTTTGGGTGGTCATCTCGATCCTAATGAGCGAATGTTTCAAAAGAGAATCCGAAATTCAGGTTCGTATTAACCGAAGATATTTTCGTACATCTCTGCGTTAAATCCAACAATCATTTTCTTGCCGCAAGTCAACGTTGGAGCACGGAGGTTTCCGGTTGGTCCAAGGATCAACTTTAAAATTTCGGTTTCTGCTGGCGCGTCTTTTTTTAGATTGAGTTCGACGACTTTCTTACCCCGAGCGACAAACAGATGGTTAGCTGCCTCGACAAGCTTGAGTGCCTGCTGTTTTTGATAGGTCTCTTTTTTGGCATTAATTTCGGTCTTGGGGGTAATGCCAGCATTCGCAAGAAACTCTTGCGTTTTTACACAGGTCTTTCAGCCGCGGCGATGGTAACTCCAGTCTACATTCGTCATCTAAAAGTACTCCTTGAAATAAATGTTTGCCGTGGTTAGACCGCGGCGTTCCAGACTCCTTCACTACGGTTTGAAGGAAAGTCTTTCAAAATTAATTAAGTTGGATCTGTTTGTTAACTCGTTTATACTTCGTTTCGAAAAAGTTTCTAGCGTTGTAGCGCCTGCTATTTTTGTTTTGGGATCGGGAATGAATTTAAATAAATGTCTTGTGAGTTGTCTCGTTTGGGGGATTGCGTTTTTGTTCCTTGGGTTAGGTTGTTCGCCAGCGGTTGCTTCCGATCCGGCCGAACGAAATATTGTATTTTTTATTACTGACGATGAGGGGCCGACGCTTGGTTGTTACGGTGATTCATTGGCGGCAACCCCTTGCATTGATCGACTGGCCAAGGATGGTGTTGTGTTCAATCGCGCCTTTGCGACGACCGCAAGTTGCAGTGCAAGTCGATCGGTCGTGATGTCGGGTTTGCATAATCACAAAAATGGGCAGTACGGTCACCAGCATCATTTCCACAAGTTTGATTCCTACCACAACGTTGTGTCGCTTGCCCTGCCACGAGTGTTGGCTAAGGCGGGTTATCGAACGGGCCACATTGGGAAATATCATGTCGGCCCCGAGGCTGTTTATCGGTTTGAAACCTATTTGCGTGGCAATCCGAGAAGTGCTGTTGAGATGGCAGAAAAGTGTCGTGACTTTATTTCGGACCGCTCTGATGATCGGCCATTTTTCTTGTATTTCGGAACCTCGGATCCACACCGCGGTGGCGGGATCGATAAGACATCTAAGTTAAAACTCAAGCCTGATCTGTTTGGGAATAAACCAGAAGGAGGGTCTTATCCCGGTGTGGAGGAAGTTTTTTACGATCCTGACAAGGTCACGGTACCTCCATTTCTGAGTGATACAGCCGAAACGCGTTCTGAAATTGCTCAGTACTACCAATCCTGTGCTCGAATTGATCAAGGCTTGGGGAGGCTCGTTGAAATATTAAAAGAGGCCGGAGTTTATGATAAGACGCTGATTGTGTTTACCGCTGATCACGGCATGGCGTTCGCCGGTGCTAAAACAACCGTCTACCAGCCAGGTTTGCGAGTTCCGTTTGTGGTCCGAAACCCGTATGAAAAGCAACGCGGATTTGTATCCGAAGCGATGATCAGTCACATCGACATTGCGCCCACACTGCTTGATTTTGCCGGAGGTCTCGATCCTGATTCAAACGGACCTAAAGATTGGGTAGATCCGGACAAATACTGGAAGGAAAAAGATCTGTTTGCCAAGGACAATCGGAGCGGCGGCAATAAATTCCGAAGCTATCAAGGGAAGTCGTGGCTGAATTGTCTTACCGGTCCCGAAGTTGATCATTGGGATTCAATTTTTGCATCGCATACTTTTCATGAGATTCAGATGTACTATCCAATGCGAGTCATCCAAGACGATCGTTACAAGTTAATCTGGAATATTGCTTATAAGCTCGACTACCCGTTTGCCTCAGATCTTTGGGCGGCATCAAGTTGGCAGGCACAGTTTTTAAAAGGTGAGGACGCTCCGTACGGATTGAAGACCGTCGGGCAATATATTCACCGGCCAGAATTTGAATTGTTTGATATGAAAAACGATCCAGATGAGGCTTATAATCTTGCTGGAAAACCGGAGTTTGCTGAGTTGCTAAAGACCTATCAGGGAAAGCTGAAAGCGAAGCAGCGGCGGCTGGAGGATCCCTGGATACTCAAATGGAAGTATGAATAACAAGGTTTGATCTTTTTGAATTGGCTCTATTAATCTTGGCCGTAAATCTTTCCTTCGTACATCCGCGACTCATGTTGCAGTTCCGCTAGGCTGCCATTGAGTTGTTCGCGGATCGCTGCCATCAGCGGGTCAGATTTCGCACCGCGGTCACGTTTGGGAGAAACTTCAATTGCTTCTCCGACGTCCAGGATGACTTTTGTTTTGCCATGAATTCGGCATTGGCCAATGAGGTCTTCTTCGAATTTTTCAAGAGTATCGATGAGTCGATCGATCGATGGCAGGTCGACAATATAGTTCTCAGGGTAGCAGTCAATTTGCTGGGCAAGATAAGTTTGGCTTAGCTGCTGCCAGCGTCGGTCTTTTTCTGCTTGGTCAATTTCATCCCGACTCATCTCGGGGAATATTTTCATTCTTAAGTTCTTGACCCTCGATTGAATGCCGCCACTGATTGGCTCGGTTGCTCCAAGCCATTCTTTTTCCAGCGGAAACATCAAGTGATCGACCATGTTGTTTTGTCGTTCTCTGAGCGTTTTTCCGGGCATGGATTGAACGTTAAATTCAAGTTCCTTTAGCGTTAGCACTGCATTGCCGAGTTTTATAATTCGCTCCATGAGGGGCACCGTTGGGTCAGGCATCCACGTGAGTTTGCGTTCTAAATCAGTAAGAACCTCATTGCCAGTTTTCTCGATATCTCCTTGGTAGAGGTATTTGATGGCGATGGGATGTACAACAACGTTTTGACCATTCTTAGCTCTTTTCTTCGCCGCAGTTCTGGCGATGAAGCCCGGTCCTTCCATCAAAGCCATCAGCCGGTCGTTTGTCCGGCTGGTAGCTCCGGCAGGGAATATCAGCAGTGGTCTTTCGGCTTCCACTAGAACTTTGACCGCATAGTCTACGGCAGCACGGTCGAGGCCTTCGCGATTGACACTAAAGGCTCCCATTAGCCGGACCATGAATGTCTTAAAAGCCGACTGGTTGAACAGGTGCCAGCTCGCCATCGTGTACATTGAAATGGGGGCTTCACGGCAGAGGAAGTACATCGCAATTGGATCGGTCGTGCGCGGGTGATTGGGGGTTAGCATGATCCCATGCCCGGCATCCACTGAGGCGCGGAGTCGGTCGACGTGACGGCATTCGTGATCGATAATGCCGTGTTCTTTACGGATTAAGTGTTGGAACCTACCAAGCCGAGTTAACAGTCGTTGAGGCCAGTGCCAGGTAATAGGCGGGGTAAATTGATATGGCTTTTCTACCAAAATTTCATGCATGAGCTGAGCATTCGCTGAATTTGGAGGATGGGGCTCGTCGGCACTAATTTTCGCTGACTTAGATGGGAAAGCAAGTAGTGGGGGACAGCCTCATTTTAACCGAGGCAGTTCGGATTGGGCCCAGCTTTCAAGGCGACGTTGGGTTGCACGGCAGACATCGCCATTGCAATTCAGTCAGAGTCGGGAAGTCCGCTAAACGCTCGTAGGGCTTTCCGTGTTTCGTTCCGTGAGTGTTTTCATTAACTCTTCGGGGTTGGCAAATTGCTTCCGATTAATCCGGGCTCCGGCTTCGGACTCACACTGAGAGATTTTCTTAAATTCATCCTCGTGACGCAGGAATGCGTCGACGATTTCAGGGTCGAATTGAGAGCCTGAACCGGAGATGATGATCGCTCGGCTTTCAAGGTGGCCAAACGAGGTCTTGTAAGGGCGTTTTGAAGTGAGTGCGTCGTAGACATCGGCGACGGCGACGATGCGAGCGGTGAGTGGTGTTTCTTCTTCTTTGAGGCCGTGTGGATAGCCGCTGCCATCCCAGCGTTCGTGGTGGAAAAAGGCGACCTGCTTAGCCGTGTGCATGAACGAGTTGTTTCCAAGCCGCATTTGAATGGCTTCGAGGCACTCTCCGCCAATAACCGTATGCAATTCGATGACTGCTCGCTCTTCCATGCTAAGTGGACCCGGTTTGAGCAGGATGGAATCTGGGACACCGACTTTTCCGATGTCGTGGAGAGACGACGCGAGTCCAAGATTGCGAACCCATTCGTCATCAAGTCCCTCTCGTTTTGAAGCTACATCTTTTGCGATGATCGTGACGTAGGATCGAATTCGTTCGAGGTGTTCACCTGTGTCGTTGTCTCGTGACTCTGCTAATTTGGCTAACCCGAAAATGACTGCATTTTTTGTCCGGAGTAATTCTGATTCACGTTGGGTTACTTTGCTCTCAAGGCCTTCGGTGATCGTTTCGCTTTTCTGGTAGGAACGATTTAGGATGGACATGATTAAGCTGATTGAGACCAAGCCCAGTAGTAGAATTGCGGTGAAGACAAGTTGTTGTGTGTTTGCAATTAGGTCGGTCAGGCCGGTCATTGAATGCTTGGCGGGTTGGCCAAGCATCAGGATGGCGTGGAGTTTAGGTAGAAATTCGACACTCACAAAATGCTCGCGTCCAGCTATTTCGGCTCGACCATCAAAATGCCGGTGACGATTGTTGGGCGCAACGGAGCGTAGAAGATCGACTTTCGCTTCCAGAGACTTGGAGAGCATCTTTAGTTTTATGTTCGCAGGGTCGAAGTCGGCAGGGATCGCAGATTCTGGGGCACTGCACAAAATTTGTGCGGATTGTGGGTTAATCACGACAATAAAGCCACCGTTGGGAACAGTGATGGTCTCTATTTTTTTACTCAGTCTTTCAAGCTCGGAGTCTGGGTCAAACTTTTTTGGAGAACCAGGGTGGTTGAGGGATCGGGTGACTTGCTGTGCAAGGGTGCGGTTATCATTACAGGTTCTTTGACCAATCGTCTCTTCTGTTTGTGTATGGAACCACGAAGAAAGCATCATTACTGCAAACAGCAGTAGGGCGAGTTGCACCGATGAAATGAGGATGACGATCAACCATCCGGGTTTGTTTTTCATTGGATTCTGTGGAATGGGTTAGTATGGGAGGCAGGGCGTGGTATTGGCAGATTAGGTTAGCATTGCGGCGGTTTGTGTTGAAAACTTAATTATTGAAGTTTTCATTTGTTCGCATGGAAGCGATTGCTGGATTATTCCCCTGTATCTGAATTATTGGCCTAACCCCTGAGTTGTGTTGCGATTGTTGTAGCGATCATTGTGGTCGCAGGGACTGGGAGGGGCGGTGCGGAGGAAGGTTGTGTGAGAGCGAGCTACCAGTTTTGGTCGGTTGGAGCTCGTCGCGGCGTCGACCCAAACGTGGTTCAGTCGTGCTTCGGGAGAGGTTGGGTTTGAGGTTTGAGAAGCATATCGGTAAGCATTTGTCAATGTCAAAGTAGTCAAATCTTAGTGGCTGAATCCTTCAGTTGACGGTTGGGGATTTAGTGAGAAGAAGATAGAATTGGCTGCTCAAAATTAATGCTCCTCGGATTCAGATCGTCCTCATATGCCCGCTTCGGATATTGTTGTCAAAGGCGCTCGTGAACATAACCTTCGCGACGTCAGTCTTGTTCTTCCTCGCAATCAATTGATTTGCTTGACCGGTGTTAGTGGAAGCGGAAAAAGTTCGTTTGCATTCGACACGGTGTTCGCGGAAGGGCAGCGAAGATACGTCGAAAGTCTTTCCAGTTTTGCTCGGCAATTCCTAGGGCAAATGCCCAAACCGGATGTCGATCTTATTTCCGGTTTGAGTCCATCGATCTCAATTTCGCAGAAGTCTTCTGGGAATAATCCGCGAAGTACGGTAGGAACAATCACCGAAATTTATGACTTCCTGAGGATTTTGTACGCGCGGGTGGGGGAGGGGTTTTGCCCAAAATGCAACCAGCCAATTTCGGCTCAAACGCGTGATCAAATCATCGGAAGTATTCTTCAGTTCAAGTCGGGAACGGAGTATTTAGTTCTGGCGCCGGTGGTGCGTGGGCAAAAAGGTGAGCACCGTGATCTTTTTATTGATCTAATTAAAAAAGGATTTGTTCGCGCTCGCGTCGACGGCGAAATTGTTTCTTTGGGTTCGGAGATTAATCTGGATCGATCAAAGCGACACCATATCGAAGTTGTGATCGACCGGTTAACCGCGAAGTCGGGGATTCGATCGCGTCTCGCGGAGTCGGTTGAGTCTGCACTGAAGATTGGCAAGGGCACGCTGATCATTGCTCAGGACCAGGAGGTCGGCGAGGCTCCAGTGAACCCTGAGATTCCAGACGGTCAGGAATCAGGCGGTGGGAATACACGCAAGTCGCGAGCCAAGCGAACGCAGTTGGTGGAGGGAGATCGGGTCTACTCAGCCGATTATGCATGTGCCGCTTGCGGGGTTAGTTTTGCTCCGCCAACTCCGCAAATGTTTAGTTTTAATAGCCCTCAGGGAATGTGCCCAAGTTGTGACGGCCTAGGTGAGGTATTTACGTTTGAACGTGATCTGTTGGTATCCAATCCCCAGAAGTCGTTTCAGCAGGGATGTTTTGATCTGCTTGGAAAGTGGAAAGAATTGGGGCGTTGGAAATGCCATATTTACCAAGGCGTAGCCGATACGGTCGAACGAGAGCAGGGGCTTGAGACGGGGCATCTTCTCGAAACCGCGTGGGAAGATTTGACCGAAGAGCAACAGGATATTTGGCTTTATGGAACCGGAGAGTTAAATATCACTTACACCTGGCGAGGTGGAAGTTCGCCGATGAAATACGGCGGCAAGTTTGCTGGGATTGTTGCTGAACTCGACGAGAAGTATCGGAATACCAACGGCGCCGCAAAAATTCGAAAACTTGAAGAGTATATGGCCGAGGTTCACTGCATCGAATGCGAAGGTGACCGGCTCAACCAACAGGCTCGCCACTTTCGGTTAGAGACTCAGAATCCTCAGTTTTCAGAACAGCCGAGTTTGTCGTTGCCGCAGGTTTGCGATTTGTCGATCGCAGATGCTCATGATTTTTTCTCAGGTCTGGTGTTGGACGGAACGCGGCAGTTTGTTGCAACCGAACCACTCAAAGAAATCCGGAATCGTCTTGGGTTTTTGCTTAACGTCGGTTTGGAGTATCTCATGCTGAACCGGACGGCCCCTACGCTTTCCGGCGGAGAGAGTCAGCGGATTCGATTGGCTGGGCAAATCGGTGCCGGACTCGTGGGAGTGCTTTATATTCTCGATGAACCATCGATCGGGCTTCATCCGCGGGATAACGACCGGTTGGTAAATACCCTGCAGCATTTGAGAGACTTGGGGAACACGGTTGTTGTCGTTGAACACGATGAAGACACAATGCGGGCGGCCGACTATCTGATCGATTTTGGCCCCGGTCCAGGCGTGCGTGGTGGTGAGGTTGTGGTCGAAGGCCACCCTTCAGAAATTATAAAGAATAAGGAAAGCCTGACCGCACGCTATTTGTCAGGCGATCTTGAAATTAAAATTCCGGAAGTGCGTCGAGCGTTTGATTCCGAGAGGGTCTTTCGTGTCAAAGGCGCACGTCACAACAATTTAAAAAATGTTGATGTGGAAATTCCACTAGGGAAATTTGTCTGTGTCACTGGCGTTAGTGGTAGTGGTAAAAGTTCACTGGTCAACGACATCGTTAAGGAGGAGTTGAGAGAGATTCTCAATGGCGGGATCAGTGAAGCGGGAGAGTTTGACGAACTCGAAGGCGTCGAGCTGATGGATAAAATGATCGCGATCGATCAGTCACCCATTGGGCGAACGCCGCGTTCGAATCCGGGAACGTACATTAAGTTGTTTGATGAGATCCGTAAGCTCTACACGCAATTACCCGAAGCCAAAACGCGAGGCTATGCCCCGGGAAGGTTTAGCTTTAACGTAAAAGGCGGACGCTGTGAAGCTTGTGAAGGGAATGGGTCAAACAAACTCGAAATGGATTTCCTGGCCGACGTCTGGGTTACATGTCCTGTTTGCGAGGGGCAACGGTTTAATCGTGAAACTTTGCAGGTCAAGTTTCGCGAGAAATCAATCGCAGACGTTTTGAATATGGACATTCAAGAAGCGATGGGGTTCTTTAAGAACATTCCCAAAGTGCTTACGAAACTTGAGACATTACATGCAGTTGGGCTCGACTATCTAAAGATTGGGCAGCCGTCACCAACGCTTTCGGGTGGAGAGGCTCAGCGAATTAAGCTTGCCAGAGAACTCGTGAAACGTAGCACCGGTAAAACGCTTTATCTCTTGGATGAGCCGACGACAGGATTGCATTTTGCGGACATTTCGTTGCTGTTGAAAGTGTTGCAGAACTTTGTTGACGCAGGCAACACCGTATTAGTGGTGGAGCACAATCTTGATGTTATCAAGACTGCGGACTGGATTATTGATATTGGGCCGGAGGGTGGTTCTGGCGGTGGGCGTGTCGTTTGTGCAGGAACTCCCGAAGACGTCGCGGCGTGTCCCGAATCTTACACGGGTAAAGCGTTGAAAAAAGCACTTGCTCCGCGGCCAGTGATCGCGAAGCCAGCGACATCGAAGGCAAAGACACCTGTTCAGGCATCAGAAATTAAGGTTCGTGGGGCCCAACAGCATAGTCTTCGAACGGTGGATGTTGATATCGCCCGCGACAAGATGACCGTGTTCTGTGGACCCAGTGGAAGCGGTAAAAGTTCGCTTGCCATGGATACCATTTACGCAGAGGGGCAGCGACGGTATGTCGAGAGTTTAAGTTCTTATGCGAGGCAGTTCGTTAATCAATTAGAAAAGCCTCGAGTTGAGCAGATCGAAGGGCTTTCTCCGGCGATTGCCATTGAGCAAAAAAACCTTGGCTCTACACCGCGAAGTACCGTGGGAACGGTAACCGAGGTTTACGATTATCTCCGAATTTTGCAGGCCCGGTTGGGAACGCCGTATTGTCCCGGATGCGATGTGCCCATTGGCACTCAGACCAGCGATGACATTGTTGACAAGCTTCTTCAATACAAAGAGGGAACACGGTTGCTGCTGATGGCGCCGATTTCCCTGGATGCTAATCAGACTTACGAGCAGTTGTGGGAGGAGATTCGCTCCAATGGTTTCGTGCGAGTGCGGGTTGATCAAGTCACTTACGGAATTGACGAAGTGCCGTTGCTTAATCGCCGTTCGCGCCACAATGTTGAGATCGTCGTGGATCGTATTTCGATCAAGAAAGCGTCTCGCGGGCGGATCGCCGAGAGCGTTGAATCGGCGTTGGCAATTGGCAAGGGCGTTTTAACGATTGCCGAACCCGTTGATAAGGTTTCCGAGCAACATTGGAAGACTATCAAGCATAGCCAGCATTTATCCTGTGGTTGTTGTGGTCGCAGTTTCGACGCGTTAACGCCGCATAATTTCTCATTCAATAGCCAGCTTGGTTGGTGTCAGGATTGTGAGGGAATCGGTACGCAAACGGGAGCGGATCCGGCGGCAATTATGAATGACGCCGAATTGTCCCTCCGCCAAGGTGCGATTTCGCTGTGGCCAAATATGAATTCTGCCGTCTCGCAGAAAATGCTGGAATCCTGGACAACCGGAACCGGAATTCCAATCGATGTCCCTTTTGATCAGTTGGAAGCACGCCATCGCAGAATGGTCTTTTACGGCACGGATGATCGATGGTTTGAGGTGGTCAATGGTGATGACGAGATGTTGTTTTCGTTTCAGTACAAAGGGGTCTATCCGACGATGGAAGAGGCCTCGCGATTGTCGGCTAATTTGCGGCAGCGGATGCAGTCTTTGATTGGTGAAGTGGAGTGTGGCGGATGTGGTGGAAGTCGCTTGCGAGATGATGCTGCGGCAGTCCGTTTTCGAGATGTTACGATTGACGGTATTTGCCGGATGCCGATGGGTTTGCTTGCGAAAACGATTAAGAAATGGAAACTGGATCCTCGCGAGAAGAAAATTGCTGGGGAGCTGATCCGGGAGATCGCGGCAAGGGTTGATTTCCTGAATGACGTTGGTTTGGAGTATTTGACACTTAATCGAACTGCGGCATCGCTTTCCAATGGAGAAGCTCAACGAATTCGATTGGCGAGTCAGTTGGGGAGTGGTTTGTGCGGGGTTCTTTATGTTTTGGATGAACCGACCATTGGTCTGCACCCGCGTGATAACAAGCGGCTGTTGAAGGCACTGCACCGGCTTCGTGATTTAGGCAACACGATGATTGTTGTTGAGCATGACAAGGAGGTAATCGAGAACAGCGATGCGATTTGTGACTTTGGCCCCAAAGCGGGAAGTGGCGGTGGACAAATTGTTGCCTCGGGAACACCAGCTGAGTTAGCCAAAAAGCGTGGCTCGGTAACGGGCCCTTACCTGAGCGGTAAAAAGGCTATCCCAATTCCGAGTAATCGCCGCCCTGCCCTTTCGCTCGATCTCGAGGAGCAGATTAAAGCGAAAACGACGAAAAAGAAGGTTAAGAAAAAGCCAGTTGCCAAGAAGAAGGTTGCTAAGAAAACAGAGGTGTTGGCGCGGACGCTCGATGTTGTTGGCGCTCGACATAACAACCTAAAAGACATCGAGGTAAAGTTCCCACTGGAAACGCTGACCGTTGTCACGGGGCCGAGTGGTTGTGGAAAGAGTTCACTGGTCAACGATATTTTATTTAAAGCTCTGTCTCGTCGGCTTCATCGATCCACTCAGACGCCGGGTGCCCACAAGGGGATTCGTGGAATTGAGAATGTCAATAAAGTGATTCGCGTTGACCAAACGCCGCTTGGTAATTCTCCTTCTTCGAATCCAGCGACTTATACGGGAGCGTTTGATTCGATTCGCGATTTGTTCGCGCATCTTCCCGATTCAAAAATTCGCGGCTACACCGCTCGAAGGTTTAGCTTCAATGTGCCTGGAGGGCGCTGTGAGGAATGTACTGGGAACGGACACATTTGTATCGAAATGCATTTCCTTCCAGATGTCTGGGTGCCCTGTGAAACCTGTCAGGGGCGTCGCTACAACGAAGAAACGCTCGCCGTAAAATACAATGGTAAAAACATTGATGATGTGTTGAAAATGAGTTGCGCTGAAGCGGCAAAACTCTTCCATAATATTCCCAAAATACGTCGGATTTTGCAGACGCTGTGCGATGTGGGACTTGATTATCTTACGTTGGGACAAAGCGCACCAACGCTCTCCGGAGGTGAAGCTCAACGCGTTAAGTTGTCGGCCGAATTGGCCCGGCCTGATACCGGTCGCACGATGTATCTTTTGGACGAGCCTACCACCGGGTTGCATTTTGAAGACTTGCAAAAGCTGCTCGATGTTGTGCAGCGATTGATCGACATTGGTAACACTGTGGTTCTGATCGAACACAATTTAGATATGATCAAAGCTGCGGATTGGGTCGTCGATTTAGGACCCGAGGCTGGAGCTGGCGGAGGCAATATTGTTATTCAGGGAACTCCTGAAATGATTGTTGAGTATGCACAGCGGGCTCGGGAAAAGGCAGGGAAATCTGGGAAAAGTAAAGCCTCGATGCCGAGGAGTTGGACTGGGGAAGCCCTCGAGCCAGTGCTGGCTTCCGATCCTTATAAGAAACGAAAAGTCTACGATCCCTCGACTGACGATCGGTGGAAAAAGGGCGATATGGACATTGAAGATGTTGGAGCCAATGCACAGATGCCTTGGGAGTCTGACGGAAGGCAATGGCATACCAAGGATCGCGTTGGCAGGGCTGGAGAGCCTGTTAAGTGGGACGGCGAAGTGCTTGCTCGTGTGGTTGATTATATTCAGCAGCACGAAGGATTTGGCGAAACCAATTGGAACGATAGATCAACGGTGTCGATTCAAGGAACTAAGAAAAGCCAGGGTGCATTCTTAGAAGCGTCGACGGGAGATCCGTGGTTCTTGAAAATGAAATTCCGGGCGAGGCCTAAGACCTTTAAGCGGGAGGATTTGGTTGACCAGATCCCTTTGTTAAGGCCCAACGACATGGAGGATGTGCCGGTCTATGGAAATACTCCACGGGTAAAAATTGCTGCTGGAAAAGCCTCGTGGCAGGAGATCGAAATCAAGGTTCATACTCTCACTGAAATCGATATTCCGGGTTTTTGGAGTTTCCTTGATGATGCCATCGCAAGCTTTCGGAATAAAGCAGAGGCAAAGCCAATCGATGTGAAGGCTGAGACACCCTGGGCAAAACTGGGTGAAAAATGGCATTTCATGAGGAAGGGTTTTGCCAGCGGCACCGAGATTCACTGGGAGCCTGAGGTGCTTGAAACGCTCCATCAGGTTATTCAAACTGCGGTGCCCGACGGGAAATTTGTCTGGGGGAATGAGCAGGTCGTCGAGATCTTTCTGCCGAGTCAAGAGAGGCCATGGGCCAGTATCGAGACGAAGAAAAACGATGCTGTAAAATTGCAGTTGTCCCGGCCCGTCGATGCCGGAGGTATCGATTCGATAACCGTTTTAGAAGAAGAACCGGTGGTGAGAACTGAGGATGGATTTGATTTTGTTGAAATGAGTTTCTCTCAAATTGAACAGGTGAGCAGCGAAGAGTTGAAGAGTTACCTGGTCGAACATGCAGGGTCGATCCCGCATTAGGGTTTGGAGCTGAGTTTTTTGAGACTTGTTTTTAAGTTGGTTGTTTGCGTTTTTAAGAGTGGTGATCTATGAGTAATTCCATCGTGTCTCAGGTTCCTAAGAACCTCCTTTTTCAATACCGTATCGCCTGCAAAAAGTTTCCGGGCAAACCTGGTGGGAAGATTGAGCTTACCGAGGCTTTTCGGATTCCCAATTTCGGCGCTTTTGAAGGGCAAGTCGATTTCGCTGATATGCGGGTCGGCTGGAATGAAGAGGGGCTGTTTTTTCGCCTAGAGGTAAATAAGAAAGAGCAGTCGCTCTGGTGTCGCGAAACCCAGTTGCTGGACAGTGATGGCCTTCAAGTCTGGATTGATACACGGGATGTGCACAATGTTCATCGCGCTTCCAAATTTTGCCACTGGTTTGTTTTATTACCTAGCGGCGGGGGGATTCGAAACGAAAGCCCCATGGCGTCGATGCTGAAGATCAATCGAAGTCGAGATGATTCTCCGACGATTAACCGTTTTAAAATAGACGTTAAATCGAAGATCACAAAACAGGGTTATTGTTTAACCACGTTTATTCCCGGCAAAGCACTCCATGGTTGGAATACGGATGACCATCAATTTATTGGTTTTAATTACGCAGTGAACGATCGCGAATTGGGTTGGCAAACGCTGGCCATGGGGCCGGAATTGCCGATTATGGAAGATCCCAGTCTTTGGCAAACGCTGCACTTAGTTGATTGAACTTGTTTCTGAAAAACTCGAATTGGCGAAGCGTTGGTTAGTCTTCGAAGCAATACAAATTGTTTTCGCCACGAATGAAAATCTGATTCCCAGCGAGGGCGGGTGTGGCGTCGACTGCTTCACCGAGATCGTTGGTCGCAGCAATATTTAATTCATTACCGTGGTTGAGAACGACCGTTTTGCCGCTTCTGCCGGTGATAAAGACATGCCCGTCGGCGGCCACCATTGATGAATAAATCGCGCGAATTCCATCGAGTCGGGAAGTTGCAATAATGGTCTCGCCCGTTTTCGCATCGACTGCCGTTAGTACGGCAGAACTTGATTTGGAGCCGTAGAGGGTGCCATCGTAAAGTACACCCGTCGGGACGTAGGGGCCGATATCGCGTGTGTTCCAAATGATTTTGTCGG
>JAAEMV010000380.1 GCA_024225195.1 Planctomycetaceae bacterium
GTAGGGGTGAGCATCCAAGAAAGGGTCAGGCTCAAGGGGCGGTTCAGAGGGAGCAGGGACGTGGGCCGCTCAAAACGTAGCTGTTAGAATCTCTGCTCACATCTCTTGAACAGACCGCACCAAACGGTTGCGGTGTCAGGAAAAGTTTGGAGAAATTAATCCAAACTTATTCGAACGAACCGGAAATGTTTAGGAGTGAAACCGCATGAAACTATGTCGCATTTATGCTTGTGAAATGCTCGTGAATCGGACGTGTTCTTCTTTAGGTAGTGTCCGGATTTAGTGAGCGCGTGCCTAGATTTGTCAAACCGGTTTTCCCAAAGGGGGAAACCGGTTTCCGCTTGTGGGCCGATTGTTATGTCCTGAAACCGTTTTACCTCTTTTGGTAAAACAGTTTCTTCCTCTTTTGGATAACTTACGAGGACAACACACGCTTCGGTGACAAGGATGTTCGATGGTGAGAGTGACGCTGGACCTGAACCCGACCCCCCTACCCCTGGGGTATCGGAGCGCGACATGGTAGCACCGGCGCGCGCCCGATACGACAAGCTCGACGCGACGAAAGGACCAACGTTCACCGGCAAGAAACAAGACTGGAACAACTTTGAGTTCAAGGCCCAGGGCTTCTTTGACAACAATGACTTGGAAGACACACTAATGGGCAAGGACGAGAACAAACACAGCGACGAAGGACAGCGGCGCAATAAGATCGTGTTCGGCGCCCTGATTGCGATGATTTCCGAGAAGACCCAAGAGGGCCAGACATTGCTGAC
>JAAEMV010000381.1 GCA_024225195.1 Planctomycetaceae bacterium
ACCAGCGTTACGCTGTTCTCAGGGAAGCAAACGATACATTGCTCGGGATGTGTTTTGACGTAATCAAAGAGAAAATGTCGATGGAAAATGCACGCGTTACACTAAATTCGAAACAGTGATAACGTAGACGTTGCCCAATGCGAATCGCTGAATGAAGCACGGGGCTAGGTGCGACTTCGGAATTCGAGTTCTGCGGATCTTTGCCCGAACGTGTTACCCAACGCTGGTTGCGTGTGTAATAAATCTTGTGATCAAGTTGGACTTGTGGATGACGACCCTGAGGGGGTTGGCGTCGGTGGTGTTTCCACAAAACTCCAAAGTCTCTAGCCCGCGATTTTAGGCCACTGCTCAGGATTGGCAGGCAGGAAGTGCGCAGTGGGAGTGACAGGAAGAGTGTGCGGTATTCGATCCGCGGCCTCGACACCAATGATGCTTTTTAATTCATCGTGATTCAGGCGAAGCGGTTGCACCGTAGGCTGAGTGTCTTTCCTACGATATGTGAAAGAGGATTCTTGGTTGCCACCT
>JAAEMV010000382.1 GCA_024225195.1 Planctomycetaceae bacterium
ACAAAGATGGAGTGGGGGTCCGCATCTTTACAGGGAGCGATTATTTAGAAAATCAACTTCGCATCACCAGCCCAACGTGTCCGGCAGATTATCTACAACTGGCTCAGTCACTTTGCCGTTTATGCGATGTTAATTTCGAATCGCAAAAGGTTGCAATTGGTCTGGCTCACACCTTGGAAGTAGAGAAAACGCCGTCGCGAGACGCTCACAGCGAAACCGACCGGGTTTGGACGTCGACTCGAAAAACCAAAGAAACTTCCATTGATTTGGCAATTAACCTCGACGGCTCTGGGTTAATCGAAATTGAAACCGGCATTGGATTTCTCGACCATATGCTGACCGCGCTCGCTTTTCATGCAGGCTTCGATCTTCAACTAAAATGTGATGGTGACCTCCATGTTGACGACCACCACACCGCCGAAGATTGTGCTCTGGCGCTCGGAACAGCAATTGATAATGCACTGGGGAAGCGATCGGGAATTAAACGATTCGGCTATGCCTATGCTCCCCTCGATGAATCACTAGCCCGAACGGTCATTGACCTGAGTGGTCGCCCCTGGCCTGAAATTCATTTGAATTTGGAACGCGAAATGATTGGAACGTGGGCCTGCGAAAACATCACCCACTTTTTTCAATCGTTCGCAATGACGCTGAAATGCTCGCTGCATGTCGATGTATTACGAGGAAGCAACGATCATCATCGTGCCGAAGCAGCCTTTAAATCGTGCGCCAAAGCCCTTCGTGAAGCACTCACACAAACCTCGGGTGAGGTTCCAAGCACCAAAGGTGTTCTTTAAATTTGCGAACCTTTCAATTTGATCACCTCAAACGAGACACCTTAAAACTATTTATTCGCCCTTTTGTGTTTTCTTATGATTCAGATAATTAATACCGGCGTCGCCAACATCCGGTCGTTACAAGCGGCGTTCGACCGTCTTGGTTGCACTTGGAATCTCACGGTGAGCCCGGAAGACATTGCGACCGCCTCGCATGTGGTTCTCCCGGGTGTAGGGGCCTTCGCGGCTGCTGCGGAAGCAATCGATCAGCTCGGCCTGAGGACAGCAATCATCGATCGGATCAATCACCGGGAATCGGCAACACTCTGTATCTGCCTGGGCATGCAACTATTGTGCGAATCGAGTGAGGAATCTCAATCTGCAAAAGGACTTGGAATCATCCCGATGGCCATCACTCGATTTGGAGACGGGGTCAAGATTCCACAACTAGGGTGGAACGAGGTTCGCCCCCTCGATAATGGCCCCTACGATGCCGGCGAAGCCTATTTTGCGAACTCGTACCGACTCGAAACCGCGCCCGATGGCTGGGGAGCAGCGGAAACCGATTACGGGGGAACATTTATTAGTAGTATTTGGCGAGGGCGAACATTGGCATGCCAGTTCCACCCGGAGCTTTCAGGAACGTGGGGTGAGTCAGTATTGACCCAATGGATCGAGGGAATCACATGCTAAAGTCAAGAATTATTCCCTGTCTCGACGTGAACGAGGGTCGAGTTGTCAAAGGTGTGAAATTCCAAAACCTCCGCGACGCCGGCGACCCGGTCGAGCTCTCATTTCACTATCAAGACCAAGGCGCTGACGAACTCGTTCTGTTAGATGTTACAGCGACGCGTCAAGAGCGAATCGCAATGCTCGAGACCATCGAGCGGGTCAGGCAGAGGCTCTCCATTCCCTTGACCGTTGGCGGGGGAATTGGCTCCATCGAGGATGCTGGCCGATTGTTAAATGCCGGCGCTGACAAAGTTAGCATTAACTCGGCTGCGGTTCGTAATCCCGATCTAATCGCAGCGATGTCCGCTCGGTTCGGTGCTCAGTGTACTGTTGTAGCAATCGACGCAAAAAAACAGGGCGAGATTTTTCAAGTACTCACGCGCAGTGGAACCACGGCCGAAGCGATCGACGCGGTCGCCTGGGCGGCACGAGCGGAATCCCTTGGTGCTGGAGAAATTCTTTTGACCAGTTTTGATCGCGATGGAACGCGAAGCGGCTATGATTTGCCCATGCTTTCGGCAGTCACGGATGCCTGTTCTTTGCCTGTGATTGCATCTGGAGGTGCCGATTCAGTTGCCCATATGGTCGAAGCCTTTCAGCACGGCGCCCATGCTGTGTTGGCCGCGTCTATTTTTCACGATGCGAACATGACGGTTGGCGAAGTAAAACAACAACTTACTGACGCCGGCATTCAAGTTCGAAACGAGTGGTAGAAATCCAACCGCCCCCGATACAAGGCGGCATCCCAACCTTACTTGCTCCCCCGTCAGACGTTACGATTTGTTCAAGTCGCCCTGTTGACTGAACTCATTAATTTTCAAACCTTCACCTTTTCCCATCTATCATGATTATCCCTCAAATCGAATACTCATCGGCCACCTCGCCACAGCAGCTAATCCAGACGATCCAACATTGGAGTCTTTTTGGACAGATCGCTATCACTGGAATCGATGGAAACGCGATCGACGCTGTCAAACCTATCCTTCGAAAGCTAGGTGGGACGGTCGACATTTCGCTTGAGTTTGATTCGCTGGACGCCGAAGGGCAATTGGCGATGCTTAATGAAGGGGCATGCCGTTTAATCAATCGCGATCCCTCATCCAATTTCGAGCGGGTGCCGTCAGACCGTCAAATCGGCCTAATAGAAAACCCGCCCCTTGATCAAGCGATTCCTCAAAACACCTTGGTCTCTTTGGATTCCCCCACTGCCTCACGGATCTCAGAATTGGAGATGGCGAGAATCGACTGTCTCGTCGACATCGGCGATCTAACCCCCGAATTAATCACTGATTTCTTCAAGACGGTCCTTGTGACTGACCGGCCAGATGGTCTGTGGTCAACGGTCATCGTCGATCCCATTGGAATCGCACTTGGATTAGCCTATTCAAATTACGAAAGCCTGCTGCATGCGATCGAAACCCGATGTGGCACCTACTGGTCGCGGTCACGAGATGGCCTCTGGATCAAAGGAGAGACCAGCGGAGCAACCCAGCAACTTTTGGGGATACGCATGGACTGCGACCGCGATTGCCTTCGATTTACCGTGACTCAGGATTCGCCTGGATTTTGCCACCGCAATACACATACCTGTTTTGGTCAGGAAAGAACCATTCAATCGGTCGTTGAACGCCTACAGCAGCGTTTGGCGGAGGCCGATGAAAGTTCATTTACGCACCGTCTCGCTAATCAACCCGAAATGCTCGAGGCAAAACTACTCGAAGAAGCCAAGGAACTTTCCCTTGCAAGCCAGCAGAACGACCAAGATGAAATTGCTTGGGAAGCAGCAGACGTGCTGTACTTTTCGTTGATCGCCATGTTGAAAAACGGCGTGCCCCTCGAAAACGTCTATGCTGAATTAGCTAGACGCATGAATCGAGTAGTTCGACGCGACCCAGGGCTCAAAAACTAAAATCGGATCTCATTCAACTCAGCACAGGCGTTATGATCAGTTTGAATCCTGCGGTTACTCCAAGTCTGTTTTAAATCCCCTCCTTCCTGATTCTTTCGCCCGCTAACCGTGTCCTAACCGGATTGCCAACTCGTGTTAAAAATAATCGAAGCAAGTTCATTCGAACCAACCAATCTGTTCACGCCGCTCGATGACACAACCATCGAGGCCGCGGGCGAAATTGTTAACTCCGTCCGCTCTGAAGGTATTCCAGCCATTCGACGGTTTGCAGAGCAATTCAGTGAACGCACGAGTGACCAACCACTGTTGATCGACAGAGATCAAATGGAGGCTGCGACAGGTCGGATTGAGCGAAGTGACCTTGAACTATTAAAACGTGTCGCCGAGCGCATTCAAAATTTTGCCGACGCTCAACTCGGTTGTTTGAGCGAACTGAAAACTCCAGTGCCGGGGGGGTTTGCTGGACACACGATTCAGCCAATTAATCGCGTCGGATGCTATGCTCCCGCGGGGCGGTTTGCTCTGCCTTCAACAGCATTGATGACGATCGTTCCTGCGGTTTCCGCAGGTTGCCCTGCTATCATCCTCGCGACTCCCAACCCGTCTGACATGATGCTCGCCACAGCTTTCATTGCTGGAGCCCGTCAGGTTCTGGCGATCGGGGGCGCTCATGCCGTCGCCGCACTTGCCTACGGTTTTGAAGGTTTTGATAAATGCGATCTGATTGCAGGGCCGGGCAATCGATGGGTCACCGCCGCCAAGAAAATTGTCAATGGTGATTGCGGAATCGACATGCTCGCTGGGCCTTCCGAATTGGTTCTCGTCACTGACGAGACTGGGAAACCAGAGACGATTGCCGCGGACCTTTTGGCTCAGGCGGAACACGACGTCGACGCTCGTCCGTTCATGATCACCACCTCACGCGAGATGGCCGATAAAGTCAACGCACAGATTCAAATTCAATTGCCAGCACTGCCCACAGGCAACATCGCTCAACAGGCAATTCAAAATGGCGGAGCAATTATTGTTGAGTCGCTCCAGCAAGCTGTTGAGATTTGCAACGCACTCGCACCGGAACACTTAGAACTCCATTGCCTCGATGCCGAATCCATTGCTTCTCAAATTAAACACGCAGGCTGTATTTTCATCGGCCATCAGTCAGCCGAAGTATTTGGTGATTATGGCGTCGGGCCCAACCACACACTTCCAACCGCGGGAACCGCCCGCTGGAGTGCTGGGCTAAACGTGTTCACTTACACCCGTGTTCGTACTTACCTGCAACTATCCGACGTCCCCGATTCGCTTGTCCAGGACACCGCGAG
The DNA here is from genome assembly GCA_024225195.1 of Planctomycetaceae bacterium. Classification (GTDB taxonomy): domain Bacteria; phylum Planctomycetota; class Planctomycetia; order Pirellulales; family Pirellulaceae; genus Mariniblastus. The sequence goes on from JAAEMV010000382.1 coordinate 4,740, forward strand.
ACTGGCTGAAATTGAAGGACTCATCGGCCATCAACAGGCGGGTCTTCGACGCCAACCTGAAAACAAATAGGCGGCGATCAACGCAAGCGACCTCGCCCCCGTCGCTCGCAAATTCAGGTTTACACTTTGGAGATGGCGATCTTGGAAAGGTTGATGCCCCTTCACCAATCGTTACTCGCCGGTTCCAAATTTGTAGATTGAGTTGTGGATCTTACCCCGCACCGGTTTTCCATCGGTTGACTTTAAGGCGTAGTTAATTTCCATCCCCCAAGTCAATTGCTGACCGGGAATCTCAAGGAATACGGTTGTCCCGTCATCCGACAAGGTCGCACTTTTCACGACCAATCGTTTTTCGTTGTAATGCTTGGAACCATAATTCGCCGTTCGTTTGAGATCCCAAGTGTTGACCGAATAATTCGACACGTCCGTGGCGGATTCCGGATCCACAGCATCTGACAAGCGTATTTTTATACCGGAGCGGGTCGCGTTCAAACCGAGCGGCAAATGCATTGGTTTTCCAGTGTAGCGTACTCGATAGAACCCGCCTGGTTGGTGCTGACTACCAGCCCAGGCGAACATGCCGCAACAGTACAGTTGGCCGTCATCGGGGCTAAATCTTCCCCGCATGACACCAGTTGGAAATTGCGAAATTGGAAACTCACACATCCCTCCCTGCATCTGACCATCCACTTCTTCGTGAGGCACGACATAAATCTTCCCATAGCCGTAAGAAAAGTTTAACAACGCCCCATTCAGCGGCCCCCATTGATCACTATCCACCCACAATAGCTCAGACGGCGAGCGATCAAATGAGTTTGTAATCCAGCACAACGGATCTGACATCGCCTCGTCGGATGAATCAGTCACATCATGATAGCCGAACATATTGCCATAAAATTGCCCAGGCTTCACCCAGTTAATTCTATTCTTCGGGTTCCAATGCCCCTCCTGGTCAGTCACAACAAACGATCCATCAGGATTCAGACAGACACCATTGGCCGCCCTGAATCCGTTGGCAATAATCTCAGTGGTCGCACCGTCAGGGCTGATTTTCAGCAAAGTCCCGTGATGCGGCACCACTGCCTTTTTTGCGTGGCGCGCCGATTTTGCATAATAAAAATTACCGGCCTCATCAGCTTGGAGCCCCATCGCAAATTCGTGAAAATGCTCCGTTACCTGATGGTCACTATTAAAATTCTCATACCAATCAGCTTCGTGATCTCCATTTAAATCATGCAAGATCACAATCTGATCCCGACAAGTTACATAGATTTTTTCATTCACGTACTTTACACCGAGCGGTTGAAACAAACCGGAGGCAATTCGTTGCCACTGAAGCTGTTGCTCGCTACCCGGCTTCACCAGTTCACCAAGTCCCGTCACTCGCCAAACCGAACCATCCCATGCGGCAACAATCACCGTGTCGCCATCGGGTAAAAAGTCGAGCCCCGTCAATCGAAGTTGGCAATTCCAGGGATTGTTAGTCGGGCGTTGAAAGACGTCGACAGCAAACGGCGATGCGTCATCTCCACGCAAAACGGGAGCCATCAATTTCTCCGGGTAATTAGCAGGGCCCCCGCGAGTCAAAGCAGATAGGTTAACTGGCTTTTGTATATCGGCGAGCTGGTCTTTAATTTCCTCCACCTGCTCCACCGTACTCAATGGCGCTTGGGTGACAACAAATTCAACCGGTTCACCAGCTGGAATAGTCAGTCTTATGTTGCCGTCATCATCTGAGTTCCAAACCGCATTGCTGAGCGAGGTGCCGACCAGCATGCCATTGGCAGGTGCAATTTTTTCGGCAGCTCCCATCACGATCGCTGACAGTTTTTTCTGCCCACTCGCTTCTGGAAACTCACTTCCTCCCTGTTTACCCCATACGCCAACTAGCTTTCGTGGTTTAATCGCATCCTGGTCTGATAACTCTTCAGCTGACAATCTCCGCTGATAAAACTGCAACCGTTGCATCTCACCTTGAAACGCTGACTTCGACGGGAAGTTATCGTTGGTAAATCCAAAACGAATGACAGCATTCCCGAGAGGTTCAACCCGCCCCAGCGTTCCGCCGCCAGCAGGTTTCCCATCGATGTAAAAGTCCGCACGCTTTGCTTCAGCATTCCAAGTCATTGCGACGTCATGCCATTTGCCGTCATTGACCGCCCGGTCCGCGGTTACCTCCCCAACCCAGCCAACATCGAGGCTAGGCCGACCGCCACGAAGGAAAAATGTTTTACCCTGGGCAAGCCATTGGTCTTGCTTTTTTGTTTTTGCAAGGATGGTTCCATCCTGTCGCGTTTTCAATCGCACCAGGATTGAATAATCTTGAAGGGCTAAGTCAAACTGTTTCGCTGTTTTTATTTCTGCAAATTTATTACCATCGAAAATCAAGCCATTCTTCGAGGCGTCACCCGAAGGCTCCAATTCCCTCTTGGCCCCCTTCGGAAAAATGACGGCTATGTTCTCAGACGACGCACCTTTTTTCAACAAACCCTTATGCTTCGCTATTTGAATGGTCAGATCGCGATCTCGACGCCCAACTTCAAAACGCCGTTGATAAATCGGCTGGTCTCCCACAAATTCAAGGCCGGGTGACTCAAGTATTTCTGTATCTGCAACCCGATATTTCAAGATCGTTTGCTTTCCAAAGCGGTACATTCCAAGGTACTTCGCCCAAGAAGACGGCAAGGGGCCGTAATGCTTTCCATCTCGCCCAACCACGCGATCATCCTCGAAACGCTCGGCCAGAGACTCCCCTTTGCTCGCGTTAGGATTCGCCCACCCGGGACCAGTCGGATTAGCCACGTGTAGCTCACCGGCAATTTTCGGATGCCTTCCGTGGGTGCCATTAAAATGAATCCCTTCCCAATCAATAAATTTTCCACTCCAAGCTCCAGCCATCCGCATCGTGTCATGCTCGTACATCATCCAATGGCTTCCCGACTCTACACCACCTGGGCCGGCATCGAGCCTAATCGCAATTCCTTTTTGTGCGATATTCGATCCATCTTTGGAAACCTCGATTGTATTATTTAAACTTGGCCCATAATCCATTAATGTCCACGGAGTCGACACCACAGGCTTGGGCCCCCGCGTGTTACCGCTTGGTAACGAAGCGAGATAGTCATCCGTTATTTCAAAATATTCAGAAGGATTGTGATCTTTCAAAAAGTGTTCACGAATGAAGTGAATCACTTCGTATTTCTGTTGTGGCACCATCCAACGCTGCGGATTCATCATGCCAAATCCATGCGTTAACGTGTTGTACATCACGAGGGGCTGATTTCCGTGCTTAAACTTTCCTGAAGCAAACCGAAGAGAGGTCGGCATCGAACCCTCCTCAGCAACGGTACCGTGACAACTGGCACAACGCAGGCGATACATCTCCTGGCCACGTGCAAAACTGGAATCATCGAGACTGGCAAGCAGTCCGGCGTGATCAATTCGTTCCTCGTATTCGGGCAACGGCGTTAATGCAATTGAGCCAGCAGGTCTCAATTCAGATGCTCGCCCTGCACCGTTGGCTGCAATCTCAGTCAAATAGGCGATGAGATCTAGAAATTGCTGCCGGTCAACGAGCTGATTTACTAAATCAACCGGCATCGTCGAAGTTTTTGTTTTTGACCAATCATCGGCATCAGCCTTTAAAATTTCTAATGGTTTATCAGGTTGCTCGATTTGATCTAAAAACAACCGCTCGTCGGTTTCGCTCGCTAGGATTCCGGAAACCAATCTTCCATCGGCCAGCAAGACCTTGATCGTCTCAAAACCTTCGTTGATTTTGGCAGACGGATTTAGCACTGACTCAATTAGATGAGAAGTATCGACTGTTCGTTTTTCTGACAACTGAGGGCCTAATCGCCGTCCACCGACAGAGGCCTCATGACATCGCGCACAATTCATCGCCGGCTGATAAAAGGCAATTGCACCACGTTGGGCATCTCCGAATTTAACAGCGTCATTTACTAATTGGGCAACTGGCTCCGCCTGAAGACGCTTAGCAAGCGACGATTGTTTTTCCGTCTGAGCGGAGGAATTTGAAACAACGCTTAAAAGCAAAACCAGGGCGAGCGCACACAAAAAACGATTCAAACCAAATCTCCAATACAACTAAACATGCCGGTCGAACGCCTAGGCACGTAATCAAGCATAACAAATTTTTCCGACGAAACTCGAAACCATATCTAACTGCTCGCACCCTGAATTATTCGAGGGGATTATCGAGCGGGTCAATTCCAAGTTCCTCAATCGGTTGAGAAAGGATATCAAGGTCACGCGGGGGCAACTCTTCTTGAACCTCGCCCTCTCCATGATACGGCTCTACATAAACATGATTTCCGCGAACCGAAATCACTCGGATCGCGTCCCCTTTTTCAACTGCAAAACCCTCACTCACCGCATCAAATTTTTCGCCATCAACCATCACAATCCCGCTGGGCAGCATTTTGGTCTGGGCAATTCCCAGCTGGCCTTCGAGACGTTCCTTCTGCTCTTTGTTCTCAATGTAATTAGGAAGCACATCCTCCGGCTTGAGGTCCTTTAAAAGGATACGTTTTCCCAGAGGCGTGTAAGGCCAGACCTTGACCATCAACGCTAGAATTCCCGGAATAGTCACGACCGCTGCCGTCAACACGATAACGCCATAGCTGACGCTCTCCATAAAACCGAGAACTACCGAGGTCACAATTAAAATTCCGGCGACAATCCCAAGAATACCCGCCGAGGGAACGAAGAGTTCGAGAACAACGGCAAACAGACCGATGGCTAACAACAAAAACGCCCAATAGATCATTCGATCAACTTAAAAAAATAAAAGTGCTATTCCAATATCTTATGCCCGCCGGCACTCGAATTCTAGCGAATCAAAGCGACTGCTTAGTCCATTCGAACGTTTTTTTAACTCGATTTCAGCTCAGGCTTGGCTGTGACCACGATTCGGTTGCCGATTGCCTCGATTACTTCAATCCTTTCGCCCTGATCTAACATTTGGCCGTTCGAAATCACATCGTAAACTTTCCCCTGAATCCTTGCCTTTCCAGATGGATTCAAACGAGTGGCCGTTTCGCCTGTGAGTCCCATTAGATTACTCCAATCCACAATCGCTTCGGGATCCGTTCGCCCGCCGAGACCAGTATCAACAATCTTGCGGGGTTGCAGGATCAATCGGCGCAGTATTGGAGTTCTTGGAATCAAATTTCGCAGCACGATGGCAGCCGTCAAAACTCCCAAACCAGCTCCGATAACGGGGACAAAAGAATAGGTCATTTCAACAAGATCGTTGACTGACCGAGGAACAAAAAACGATTGAGACGCCAATACCAATGAACTGAACACCAGGACGATCCCACCAATTCCAAACAAACCAAACCCCGGAATCACAAAGACCTCCATCAAAATGAAGATCGCCCCGATAACAAACATGATCACTTCCAGCCAATCAGCATTCCCATCGAGACTCTGGCTCCAAAAGAATAATCCAAAACAGAGGACAGCCAAAAACCCTGGCACACCAAGACCCGGCGCGGATAACTCTGTCGACAAAAAGAACATTGCCCCGAACAAGAGAAAGGGAGAAACGAACGGAGATGACAAGAATTCAGCAAACTTGGCAATCCGACGGTCGACCTTCGAGGGGGCTAACGTCGCTATCGCCTCATCAAGCTGATAGAACTTTTTGACCTGTTCAATATCTGAAACAACTGTTCTAGCTAAACCATTTTGCTCCGCGGTCAGCGCGTTGATTCCTTCGGGACTACCTATCGGCCCCAGTGCCTCCCACTGATCAGGTTGTTCGAGGCTTTCAAATTCGACGTTACATAACAATCGGGTTTGCCCGGTCTTTGGATCGCGATAGCGGGTTACCACCAAGCTTGGCTCTAGCATTTGCTGCAACATTGACCAATCTGATTCTTTATCTTCAGCCAACCGTTTTACTTCTTCTCGAAATCCACTGAGTTCATCTTCATTCACCACCTCACCCTGCCCGTAGTCGCCTCCGAGTCGAGCGTCCTCGCTCATGATCAACTGATTACAGGCCAAAGCAATTACACCGGCCGGCCCGCGCACTGAGCTTTCCAGAAATGCAACCGTTCGCACTTCATCCGGATCATAACTGGCAATCAATCGTCCGATTCGAAGACAGGCTTCCACATCCCCTAAATTTTCGCCAAGATTGAAGATGACTAAGTTCACATCTTCGCCACCTAACTGCTGCTTTAGTGATCGCGTTACCCAGGTCGCCGTCCGACTGTCGATGAACGGTGGCAACGTCACCAATAACGGTTTCCACTCCCCTGCACTTCCGGGGTCACCCTCAAGAACACTTGGGTCTAAGTCCAATTCCCGAGCCAATGCCGTTCGTGATTCTGGTAACAACCGAACTAAGCCAAAATCTTGAAGCTCCTTTCCGGTTAATAGACTAAAATTGCCCTGGGGAGTTATTGTCACAACGGTAATCGGTTTCCCCGAGGCTTCCATCTCTCTCAACGCTTCACCGTTGACGTAAGATACAGCGCCCTCGCTGTCGGTCACTCGAAACAACTCTTGATCTCTTTCAAGCATGCTTAGAGCAACCGAAACTGGCAGGGTCGTTAATCCCTGCGAAGCGATGCTGCGATAAATTTCGCGATAGAGATCATCGGCTGATTTGTCATCAATTCCAGCTTTCCCAATCGCCGCGTCTGGATCGATCGCAATTTGATTTGCTGCGATGGCCACAAGTACGGCGTGCCCGTTAAGCCCACCGCCGGGCATTGCTTCATCGTTATCCCACCCGAGGCCCTCGCGTCGCTGAGGAACATAGGCGACAGTCTGGAGACGATTTAAATCTGGATCCCGCAGATAGCGGGCCAACGCCATACACGCCTCCAATTCGCTGCCACGGCCAGTCTGCCCCCCCCGCGTATCAAATTCCAGAATAACAACCGGCCGGTTTCTTCGCTGGGCAGCAGGGCTTGTCTTTTCTGATATTCGCTTTAACGCTTGACGCACCGAGGCACTTGCTTGCCCGTCAATCGGCAAGGGGACTTTGACCCGGTAGCCCTCGCGATTGGTGTCTGAACCAGCCCCAGAGTCTACCTGTTGAGGCACTGAGCCGGTTGCTGTCGCAGCGTTTACGAACAACGTTAACGCGAACGAAAGAACGAGGAATGCAGAGAAGGCTGCGATTCTAATTTGAATCAATTGTGTCATCTTCACTTCAGGAGCTAATGTTTACTGAATGGCGTCTCGCCACTGCTGTGTAAGTATAGGTCTGAAATGGTCTTTAAGTACAGCGAAATAAGAGCGATATCAATTACCCCAAGCTTGAGACCGCGGCAAAACACGGCAATTAGGAACAACGTGGTGTGTGGAAAGAACGATTTCGTTCGCAACGTTGAAGCGCTAACACACACATCGGCAAATTCGACCAGCCGTGCAATAACTTAGCCGTCCACTGCCCAGCCGGAGTCAATAAAGATCAACTTCAGGATAAAGTAGAAAATCATGCAGAGGATCGCGCCCGCCGGGATGGTAATCGCCCAACCCGCAACAATATTTCTCATTGTCTTCAAATTCAAAGCGTTGATACCACGCGCTAACCCGACTCCCAAAACAGCACCGACTAATGTGTGCGTCGTCGAAATTGGCAATCCAATAGGCAATACGGAAGCACCCAAAATAGTAATCGCCGCTGCAAACTCAGCAGAAAAACCACGACTTGGCGTCAGCTCTGTAATCTTTTCTCCGACCGTCTTGATTACTTTCCAACCCCAGGTTGCCAAGCCAATCACAATTCCGACTCCACCGAGTAACAGCATCCAAGGAGCAGTGGTCGATTCCGCAATAATGGCCTTTTCAGAAACCGCCTGATACGCAGCAGCGAGCGGACCAATAGCATTGGCCACATCATTTGAACCATGGGCAAAAGCAACCAAACACGCCGTAAAAATTTGCAACACGCTGAATATCTTTTCGACCTGACGCAACTCATCGGAGTCGGTATTAGTTGTAATGTTATCCAACGCTTTGTCCTGAAGCGACTCGACATCGATCAACAATTGTTTTGCTCGATCTTGGATTTCATCTGTTGAATTATTTCTGACTCGCTGAAGGTGTTTAATGGTCTTTGCGAGCGATCTCGACACGTCCGCGTCGAGCGCTGGATTTTTCTTAGATTTTGAATCGGAAGGACTTGGCTGCGTTCTCGACAATGAAAGTTTCGTGACGAAAAATCCAATGACACCTAACACCACTGCAACCGTAACGACCACGAGTACGAATCTGGGATCCTCCGGATTCATCTCCCATTTTTTCCAAAGTGGCTTGAGGCCTTTGTAGGAGGTCAACCCCGTCATAACAAACATCAAAATGAAGACGAGTTTCGGCGCAACCCGCCGCGCCGCAGCAACAGGATCGCGTTGATAAAACACAGTCTTAAGTATGATCCCAAACACGACGTAGGCAACGACCGCTGATATCAAAGGCGAAACGATCCATCCCGCACTAATGAGGCCTACTTTATCCCACAGGACACCGTCAAACCCTAACGCTAATGCGCCAAATCCGACAACGGCACCGACAATCGAATGGGTCGTCGAGACCGGCCAGGACATGTAAGTCGCAATTAACAACCACGTTCCCGCTGCCAACAATGCCGCAATCATTCCGCACGCTAAAATAAAGGGCGCTTCATTGGGCGGATACACATTAGAAATTTCCAGTGGATCAAAAATTCCCTTTCGCACAGTTTTTGCAACATTTGAACCAACAATATAGGCACCGGCAAATTCAAAGATCGCGGCGAGAATTACGGCCCGGCGAAGTGTCAGCGCACCCGAACCCACCGAGGTTCCCATTGCGTTAGCAACATCGTTAGCACCAATGTTCCACGCAACATAAAAACCGCAAACGAGAATCAAGCCGATTAAAATAAATTCAGCACCCATGATGGCGAAACGGCCCTATATAAATCAAAGGATATATTATTTTCAAACACCAAATAAAAACGAAACCTGTTCGGACAATTTTCAGAACTCTTTATTTCAAACTCAAAGTTTTGAGAATCCGATTCGCAAGATTTTCAGAATCATTGGCCAAACGACTCAGTACCCGTGTGACTCGCATCCAAAGATGAAACTCACCCGTCGAAAAATCTGTATCGTGAGCATAAATCTTTTTTAACAGCTGCAACTGCACGACGTCTGCCTCGTGCTCAGCCAATGCAGTCTCTTTCGCCAAACCGCGAATTCGCTCAGCTTCAATTCCGCCAAACCCAGACTCAATTAACTCGTCCATCTGGTTGATGATCGACGCACAAATTTCACACGCCTTGATGTTAAACCCAACAAACTTGTCAAAATCTTCGACAAGGTCTTCAGGGAACGGCAACTGCTTCAGCGTGAGCACTTTGCAAACATCCTCGGCCGTATCGGCAAGACTGTCTTGAAGCGACAGGATTTCCAACACTTCCGCTCGATCGATTGGCATGAAGAACCGCTTTAACAATCGCTCTCGTATATCTGCCTTGATCTGGTCAGCCTCGTGCTCCAGTTCAGACACCTCGTTCGAGAGTCTATCAAGGCTCTCAAAATTTCCGGCCTTTACCGCGTCCAGTGCTTCGGACATCTTGCCGATGCACTTATTTACCTGCTCCATATGAAGCTGAATTTGACTGAAAGGCGAACGTCCGAATAGCTTGCCAATTGTGCTCATTTGGTCTACCAATGAGGGTTCGTGGTAAATTTGAACTGGAAATCTTAATTGATGATTTCCCTACTTCTAGTGGGGCAAAATTAATTTCACAAGTTTTTCACTATTCACAGGATCCGCCCCGTAAATATCGTTGAATTTTTACTTACACACGGTTTTATCACTTCGTCTCCCGAGCGACCTCCCTTAGAACGGAACGCCAACAGACCCTGATACTGGGGCTTATCTTACCGCGAAGAGCTTTCAGCCCCCCTGAATCCAAGAATCTGAGCAAACTCCGACCCAAACAGCTTAAAAAGATAGTTAAATGCGATTTACACGCGCGGTACGCCGCTTAATGCTGGGATATTTCATTCTGCACCTGCTGACTGCCGGACTCTTTATCTTCGTGCTCACGCAAATTGTGCGAAATCAAAAAATTGACGACATCGAAGCCGAAATGCAATCCGTTGCATTTATGCTGGCCGGACACATTGAAGATCTTGAAAACGGCCTCGAAGACGAGGCGCTGGTCGGGCACCTAAAACGACTTGGAAAACTTACCAACATGCGGTTCACGCTCATCACCGCCGAAGGCGATGTTGTCGCTGACTCCGTCAAAGGAACCCAGGAAATCGGTCCCCACGGTAGTCGTGAAGAAGTTCTGATTGCAAAAAAGAAAGGCTGGGGTTTTACTCAAAGATATAGTGAAACCTTGCGCGTCAATATGATGTATGGGGCTCAGAGATTTGACAACTCTAATCGAAACATTGGCTGTTACATACGAGTCGCAAGCGAGAGTAATAAAATCAACAGTGAGATTTTGGAAATCCAAATGTTCGTTTGGATATTTGCGCTGATCTTAAGCATACTCACTTCTGGATTAATGGCCATTTTCTCAATGCGAAGTATGCAGCCACTGACCACGTTTGCCAAAGCAGTTCGACAGGTCGGTATTGGGAAGTACGACTCGACGTTGGCAATTCAACATCGCGATGACGAATGGGGAGCCTTAAGTGAAGCATTTCAACAGATGCAAACAGAACTCAATCGACGTGAACAACATTTACTCGAAAACACCCAGCGGCTTGAAGCTGTGCTCTCCAGCATGATCGAAGGAGTGTTGGCGGTCGAACCATCAGGCGAAGTAATGCTGGCCAATGGAGCAGCGTGTCGAATGCTCAAACTGACACACCCGGAGATCTTTGGAAAAAAGCTACTTGAGATTGTCAGGATTCCAGAACTCGCCCAGGCAATTGAAAAGACTCAATTGCAGCGTACGTTTTCCAAAACAGAATTCAAAACATTCTCCGGAACCCAAAAAACGCTTAAGGCTCGTGTTTCCATGCTGGCCAACAAAAACAAACCAGGCGTCGCCATCGTCCTGCACGATGTGACAGAACTGAGACAGCTTGAAACTATGCGTCAGGATTTTGTCGCCAATGTTTCGCATGAATTGAAAACACCACTCGCGTCAATCAAAGCCTACGCCGAAACATTGCGACTCGGAGCACTGCATGACGAAAATAAAAACATGCAGTTTGTCGAACAAATCGAATTTCAGGCAGAATTACTAAACCAACAGATCCTCGACTTACTTCATCTTGCTCGGGTAGAGTCTGGAACGAACACATTCACAATCACCGACGTGAAGATTAATCAAATCTGCCAGGCGTCTTATGACCAATTCGCAAAAATAGCGGTTGAACGAAAACTAGACTTTCAGCTCGATCTTATCCAACCCAGTCCCGTGATCGCTGCCGATATTAAGTCGATTGAGACGATCGTCAAAAATTTGGTCGTCAATGCGATTCACTACACCCCCGAAAATGGCTCCATCTCTATTTTGAGTTACGTAAACAATGGATCGGCCGTTATCGAAGTCAGGGATACGGGAATCGGCATCGCAAAAGACCAGCAACAACGCATCTTTGAACGATTTTACCGAGTCGATAAAGCCAGGTCCCGGGATATGGGGGGCACAGGATTGGGACTGGCAATTGTAAAACACCTAACCCAAAACAACGGCGGTTCGGTACATCTAAAAAGCCAGCTAGGTAAAGGAAGCTGTTTCGAGATCCACCTACCTCTCAAAAACGAATAACGCTGTGAATCGGACGATTCCTAATTACAACGCTCTTTCAATACGGTGCCCGTAAGAGAGTCCGTTTAACCACGCACGCTTCCGCCAACTTCGCCGGCTAAATCATTTCTTCTTTGGTGCTTCGGTATTTCGCATTGCTTCCGCGAGATCACCTTGGATGATTAAATCAATGGGAGGACTTGCAACCTCGCTAGAATCGTTTGCGATGGCGAACCCTTGGATTTGAACCGGGCCTCGGCCGAGCAACTCGGCAGCCACTGAAAATTCAACATCTCGCCCCGCCTTTTTCATCAACGTGCGACCATTGTGTCGCAACTCAATTGATTCTCCGGCCGTAGCTTTCGCGACCACCGTTATGTTATCCGTATCGCGGTACTCTGTTTGCTCGATCTGCAACTCAATCGAACGCCCACCATTATCAACCACCACCGGCAGAACCACTCGGCCTGTCGTTTGAACAAGATTGTTTGCAACCGCCACAACTCGCAGCTCATGGTAACCGTCTGGCAACTTGCGGGTATCGATTTTCATCTCGGACACCACGGGCGTTTGCTGGACCAACCGGCCATCAACATAAAACAATAGAGCGCCGACTTTGACCGGTGATTCCGCAACGTCGACCGAGAGGTTCAACACTCCTTTAACAGGGCTTTCAAAACTCGATGAATTAATTTCCATTGTCGGCTCAATCGCCCAGGGGCTGCATAGCGCATCACCGACAACAATGGTCTGAAACGGGCCACTCACCGATTGATAAAAAGCTTCCGCCAAAGAGCAACCGCGAGCGTAGTGGACGTGAATCATTGGGTGCGGGAATTTCGCTTGCACCGCATACGGCTCAACCACAGTCCCACTGCTCCCGGCAGCACCGTACCTCAAGAACTGGCTACATTTGGTTTGCCCAGCCCGATGAAACATTCCACCGAAACTCGTCAGGTTGTCGCAAAAAGCTCCCGGCAAAATTTGACTTCCCGAGGCGGCCCAGTTGAAACCGGGGGTGCCACATGTAAGCCCGATGATGTCCAACGCTTTTACTGGAACACCAGAAGTTACAACCTTCGTTCCATATCCCATCGCCTCGAGTTGAGTAATCGCCGAAGCAAAATTTGGCTTTCGAGTGGTCGAGCGAACATCCTTGGTATCGGTAAAGTAAAACGTTCCCTCCGGTTGAGTGCCATCAGCTTTGATCGACCGCTGCAATTGCTCAACAGCCTGTTTTTCATTGATACCGTAATTTCTCGTCACCGATAAAATAGTCGACAAAAAATACTGATCTCCCTGACCTCGCTCTTTGTTGAGCATTCCGTTGGCAGCCCACTTATAGTTATTTTTGAACCCATGAGTTGGGGCGAAAACAAAGGGCACATCAGGAATGCGGTCAACGATTCCGCGAAACAAGGGATCGTCCTTGACCCGTTCGAAAGCTAAATCAGACTGGGTTTGCTTTTGGTAACACCAACCCTGCCGCAACGCGAGGATTAGCCACTTAGTTGCGTTGGGGGCATCGCCCAGCTTTCCATAGAATTTTGCCAACCAATAACTGATTGCCAACTGCGATGGATTGCTTTTCCTGAATTCGTTGAGTTTAGTAATTGCTTTTTGATAATCCTGCTCCTGCTTGGATTTAATCAAATGAATGACAGCCTCAAATTCAGACTGTCGTTCGCCCGAAAACGGCGTTCGAAGCAATTTCTCAGCGACTTGACGATAGTATCGATTTGATTCCAGCAACATATAGGCCGGTTGCTCTCGCAAAGCCGCACCGGCAAAAAACGTAAGAGAGGTGATGGATGCGTTAGGATTAAATAGCTGGGGAGGTACATTTTCTTGCCCCTGTTCCTTCAGCATTTCCAACAGTTTAGTTCGATGTTCATTTACAATGATCGTCGTCGGAAAATCTGAAGAGTAAACCACATAGTCAATCTGCCCGACCAACTTCCGACGCTTAATCTCATTCAACAACGGTTCCAAAATCTTAGTTCTGAACAGCGGCCATTTAATTATCTCACGGTCGGGAACGTCGGCTAAATAAATAACATTACTTTGCGGGATTCCCCGACCATGGATGTAGTGATTCGCCAGTAATTTCGAAGAAGCTGAATCAGCATTGACGATTAGAATTAAGTTCTCAGGTCCCCCGCCTGCCAATGCGGTAAGGGGCAGCAGACAAAACAAAAAACCTAATAAAACCATGACTGACAATCGGCGTGTCGAACTCAACGCCGAAATAACTAGAGAATAAAAATACATTTAGTTTACGTTTTCAATCGAGGTTTCTGGCACCCATCCGAAACTTTCGCTCGGCGCATGGCCAATGGTTTTCAACGTCGGCGAATCTCAGGATGATCCTATTTTCAACACAACCTACTGGTGAACCAGGACGTTCATTAATTTCTCTTAACTTGTCCAAGCAAATGAAAACAGGCGAATCGTCTGTTTCAGTGTCTGCGTTCATTGTACCAAAAACGGACGGACACTAACGCCACGAAAAAACTAACGCATTTCGTCGCCCGCGAAGGAAATCAAGATCTTTCCCCACGTCTCAGATCGCCAATTCTTCGACCCTGCCTCTGGCCTTCGAAAGGCTCATTCAACCGCCAAATATTAACGGAGCGTGAAGAATTCCGCATGTTAAGAAACCCTAACCCACGCTTCAATTTTGCTTGTTACCTTTTCCGCAAACAAACCGAGGTCAATCTCAGAAACACCTCAAACACACTCAACCTTTAATCGGAAAGACGGATGATTCGAACCATTCTGAACTTAGTTATTTTCACCTCGTTATTTGCCCTCGCTGCAGGCTGCGGATCACCGAAAACATCTGAGAACTCGAGTACCAAAACAACGCCAGGCTCAGCAAACGGTGACAACTCCAGCCTTTCAGGGAATATTACGATCGAAGGCTCAAGCACGGTTGAACCGATTTCCAACCGAGCTAAAGAAAAATTCAACGGTAGTTTTCCAAACGTCAATATCTCTGTTAGCGGGCAAGGTACCGGCAATGGATTTAAAGCACTTGGTGCCAAAGAGTGTGACGTCTCTGATGCCTCCCGACCCATCAAGCAAAAAGAATTAGAAGTTTGCAAATCAACTGGCATTAACTTCTACGAAATACCCGTCGCCTACGATGGCCTTACCATTGTGGTTAACAAGAAAAATGATTTCGTCGATGAGTTGACAGTTGAGCAACTTAAGCAAATCTTTCGTGAAGACACCGCCGCGAAAACCTGGAAAGACGTCAACGACGCTTGGCCTGATAAGCAAATTACCATTTACGCTCCGGGGATCGCCTCGGGAACGCACGACTACTTTGTTGAAGTGATTGGCAAAAAAG
>JAAEMV010000383.1 GCA_024225195.1 Planctomycetaceae bacterium
AGTGGAGCTGCGTTTAATGATTTCTACCGCTATGCGGATTGGATTTTGACTGTGCCGCTACTGTTGGTCGAGCTCGTCATCGTAATGCGGCTAGCGAAAGCCAAGGCCGGCCCGATGTTGACGAAACTTGTTGTTGCTTCGGCAGCAATGATCGCACTTGGGTACCCGGGAGAAGTAATTTCGAGCCCGGATGGACAATCGATGCGTTTACTTTGGGGTGGTCTGTCTTGCCTGCCCTTTTTCTACATCCTGTACGTGTTATGGGTTGAGCTGACAAAGTCGCTCGATACCCAACCGGTTGCGGCTCGTGATTTAATTAAGCTCGCCCGCTATGTAATCTTGATTACTTGGATGGTTTACCCGATCGCTTACGGGCTTGGTAGTACGACCGCCGCACTCGAAGCAACTTCGGGCGGAACCGCTGGAGCTGGTGGGGTTGTCGGACTGCAAGTCGGCTATGCGATTGCGGATATGGCTGCCAAAGCAGGCTTTGGCGTCCTGATCTACTTCATCGCACGTGCGAAGACGCAGCAAGATGCAGCGGACGGAATTTCTCCGGACGCGATTGTGATGCCTGCGTAGGAACGCGTTTAGTAAGTTAAGTGGCGTCGCCGGTTAATGGGATCGGCGATGCCCTTTTCTTTTTGATCACCTGTCACTCGCCCGTGAGCATTCAAACTAAACCTCAGTCCGGACGAAAAAATGCACTCGCTCGTCATCACCACTCTCGTCAGCCTTGTTTTGCTCACGCATGCATGCGGGTTGGCTTTGCCAAAGTCGGCGGAGGTGATCATTCTGGCGTTCGCGGTGTCGTTTATCGGGCTTCCACATGGCGCGTTGGATCACGCGGTAGGTCGGAGACTTTTGCGAAATTTTTCTCCACTCTCTGCATACGGGTTTTTCTTCGCCGCCTACCTTACAGTGGTAGGTGTCGTAATCACAGGATGGTTCGTTTCTCCTCTGGTTACAGTTCTCGGTTTTTTCGCGCTCTCGGCGTGGCACTTCGGGTTGGAGGAGGATGAACGGACGTCGGTCAATCTTTTGCACTGGTTTGGTATCGTTGCGCGAGGCGGCATGGTGATCTGGGTTCCCGTCGTGTTTCAGGCGAACGAAGTTACGCGTCTGTTAGGTCTTATTCTCCCAAGTGGTGATCTGACGGTCGCCAGTCAGATCGTTGAGATCGTTCGGGTTTTAAGCCCGATTTTGTTTCTTTTTACTCTCTACGACTTTGTTTCGTCTGGGAGGGAAAATCGAGCCGGCAACTTTGCGAAACGCTCCGATCGTATTGGTCAACTCCGGATCGTAACTTTCTTTGTTTTGTTCTCATTAGCAGACCCTTTGGTCTCATTTGCAATTTATTTCTGTGGATGGCACTCAATTCGTGGATTAGTGCATCTCCGAGAGCAGACGGGTTGGCCAGCGTCAAAAATGTTGGGGCGGCTAATGCCCCTGAGCGTTGCGGCATTGGTGCTTTTCGGGATCGGATTTTTATTCGCTCTTAATCGAAACATCTTCTCTCAAGCGATTCTCCAAACCGTCTTTGTTGGGTTGAGCGCAGTAGCGATTCCGCACCTGCTGCTGCATGTTGTGACGGATTCAGTTCGTCTCAACCAAGTCAACGGAGGGGTGTCATGAACGAGAGCAGGGAAAGTCATCACGACTACATTATTGTTGGGGGTGGTCTCCAGGCGGGGTTGTTGGCTTTGGCTCTAAATTACCACCAACCCAGCGCGAAAGTTTTGCTGATTGAGAAGTGTGAGCAGTTGTTCGGAAATCACACTTGGTCGTTCCATGCCACCGATGTTCCTGCGGCAGCGCGGGGTTGGTTGGCTTCGGTGTCCACCAAAAAATGGCGTGCTTACGCAGTGAAATTCCCAGGGTTCGAAAAACGAATTAATTTAGGTTACGAGACATTTTCATCCGCAGCGTTGGCCGAGGCAATTAATGCGGTGGCGGAATCAGGTAATCTGGAGATCATTACGGGCAAGACGGTACGCGAGCTGTCCCCAACTTCGATTGAAACTGACTGTGGTTTCTCCGTCGAGGCAAAGGTAGTGCTGGATTGCCGCGGTGCTGAAAAAATCAGCAACCAGCAGGTTGGGTTTCAAAAGTTTTATGGAATGGAGGTTGAGCTAGCTGATCGGGACTGGCCTGACTCTTTGCCAACCATCATGGATGCCACAGTCGCGCAAACCGATGGATTCCGATTTTTCTACGTTCTTCCACTGACAAGACGTCGCGTTCTTGTGGAGGACACTTTTTTTTCGAACACCCCTTCGCATGACCACCAGTCATCCGCTGCCGACATCGAAAAATACCTGTTCGATCGAAATTTACGAAATTGGACCGTTCTCCGGGAAGAGAGCGGGTGTCTGCCAATGCCATTTGGGGCATCGTTAAAGCCTAGCGGTGAATTTCCGTTGCGTGGTGGATTTCGTGGCGGTTGGTTCCACGCGGCAACCGGTTATTCCTTCCCTTTGGCCAGTCGGTTTGCCGACTCGGTAGCATCGGTCCCGTCGAGCGAAACCAGCACCGTGATTGCTTCGCTTGCTAAACAGAATCAGTTCCAGACTAATTTTTCACGTTTCCTAAACCGGTTGCTTTTTCAATTGGTTACACCGGAGAAGAGGTTTTTGATTTTTCAGCGATTTTATCGGTCGCTCAACGAACAGACCATTCGCCGGTTTTACTCACACGAATTCACAAAATTTGATGCGGCTCGATTGTTGATCGGATCGCCGCCCCAGGGGCTAACGCCGATTAAATTTTTTAAGTCCTTTAAGGAGAAGCCATGTCCAGCCCTACAGTCATAAAACGACCTAACCGACCGAGTCGGGAAAGTGCTGCGTTCGTTGCTGCCGCTCGTAAGAGAAGAAGAAATCGACTTACACGAGTGCCTGAAGGTCTTTGGCAATCAGGTTTATACCGGCCAGTGAATCACATCGTTCAGTCGAGCGGTAAGAGATTGCGAGCTGAGTTGGTTGAATTGTCGTTTCGGCTTGCCGGCGGCAAAGGTGAAGTGTCGAACGATCTCCTCGAGTTTGTAGAATTGCTACATGCGGGTTCTTTGGTTATCGATGACATCGAAGACGGATCTCACATGAGGCGGGGGCAACCTACCCTGCACCGAGTGTTTGGGACGCCCCTAGCGATCAACACTGGGAATTGGATGTACTTCTCTGCGTTGGAAAAGTTGCAAAACTTGCCACTGGCGCCGACACAGCTGGCACAAGTTATGGGTGAGACATTGTCTACGATTCGTCGTTGTCACGAAGGACAGGCGCTCGACATTGCGGCTAAAATTGTGGAACTCGACCGACTGCACGTCTATCCGACTGTGCTCGCAATCACAAAATTTAAGACAGGTGGCGTAACTGCCCTC
>JAAEMV010000384.1 GCA_024225195.1 Planctomycetaceae bacterium
GTCAGGCCGGAATATGGAATTGAGTGGCGGGCGTCGTTACTGGACTGGCTTCGGGCTGAGTTTCTTGGGGCCGGCAATGGGGTATGGTCGGTCAGTCTTGAGGAAAAATCGACAGGTGATCTTCCTAATCAGTTGTATGAAGAGGAAACATTACTTGGCGAATACCTCAGGGCAGTTGGGCGTTATCAAAGTGACGATGAGTTACGTTTGAATTTGCAAAATTATTTGAAAGATGATGTGCCACGTTGGGAAACTGATGGGCTGGCAATTGTCAATGAACAGCAGCGGGTAGAGATTTTGTCCAAGGCAGCAATGCTCGGAGTGAATTGTCTGGGAGGGCAGGCCGTTCCACCGGTTTGATTTAGGACTGGCGGGCGGACGTGTCGGGGTGGTGAAGACAAAATTTAAACTGCGTTAAAGGAGTTCCGCGGTGAAAGTAAAAGATTTTGAAGTGGACGGGTTTGGCGTTTGGAAAGGGCTTAAAGTCGAGCAGGTTTCCAAAGAGTTAACGGTGTTCTGCGGATATAACGAAGCTGGCAAAACAACACTGATGCAATTTGTGCGCTCGATGATGTTCGGGTTTTCCTCGCCAAGGCTAGAGAAATACTCTCCTCCTGTTTACGGAGGTTTGGCTGGGGGAACTGTGGGATTGTCTGCATCCGTCGGCAGTTTTGAAGTGCAGCGTCACGTTGACCCAAGTCACTACCACGACTCCGTGGGAGACCTCGTGGTGGTCGACAGCCATGATGGTGCGGTACACGGCCCGAGTAAACTCCAGTCGCTATTGGGGGATATTGATGAATCCATCTTTACAAATGTGTTTGCGATTGGTTTGCAAGAAATTCAAGAGTTGGGAGCACTGAATAGCACTGCAGCGGCTGATCAATTGTATAAATTGGCAAATGGATTGGATCGCGTATCTTTGGTTGACGTAATGCGCAACCTCTCCCAGCGACGGGACGCCATTTGGTCAGGGCAAAATGGGGTTCGGTCAAGGCTTGCGATACTCGGCAAGGAGCGGGGGTTGCTTTTAAAAGAATTAGAATCACTGAAGCAGAGGTCGAAGGATTATTCGCAGTTGGCAAACAAGGTTGTCGAAGTCGGATATCGTTTAGAAGAGTTGGCTGAATCCTTGAAAGAAAACGATCGGCAGTCCAGGGTTTTGGAGGTGGCAATTCAAATTTCCGAACGTTGGCAAGATCGCGTTTCAGTCGCTCGGCAAATTCAGGAATTTGGGACGTTGCCCAATCGGGACGATGTCTCGATTTCAAAACTTGATCGAATCAACGAGGAGATCGCCCATCAGCGGGAGCGAATTGAAAATTTTCGTGAGCAACGACTGGAAATTAAAAAGGATGGTTCGGCATTGCCTCTCAAGCCACTTCTCTGGGCGCAAAAGGCTCGCATTGAAGCTCTTGCCGAGCATACTCCGTGGATTGAATCGTTACAGCGTCAGTCTGTCCGCTTGGAAGCGGAAATAGATCAAATTGAAAACAGCCTCGTTGGAGAGGTGGATGGTCTTGGAGACCAGTTGAAGATAAAAGCGAGCGACATTCGCGGCCTTGGGAATCGGGGGCTTGCCTCGCTGGAGCTTACTGGCCGAAAGCTGCAAGATCAAGAAGATGGGATCATCCAATTAGAGCACGATTTTGAAAAGACAGAATTTGATCTTGGGCAGCACGAGGAGCGACTGGGGACTAGCGTGGCTCGTCAAAGCACGTCTGAGTCTCTCGATGAAACTGGCAAGCAGGTCAACCGGTTGCGTCGCA
>JAAEMV010000385.1 GCA_024225195.1 Planctomycetaceae bacterium
CTAATTAAAAACCTGACCAATGGTTTGGCAACACGAAAAGGCCCGGGAATAATCTTCTCGGGCCTTTTTTGCGTTTGAATCTCTCCCTTTTTTCCTTGGCTCTCGTTTGAACCAAACCAGCAAGATCGATTTCGTCTTACCAAGCTGCCCGCATTTCTTTGCCTATTGGTGGTGTAAGTGAATACCAACGATGAATCAGGTTCAGCAACTTAACGTCACCGAATGAGGCAATAAAACGAATCGTGATTTCATGTCCACCGACGACGGCTCCAATTTTTCCCATCCGATCGACCCGTTGGAGCCACTCTGCTTCCGTGTGCGTCCAAGCACCGCGTCGGATTTGGCAAAACGCGTCCGCAGTGCGGGCATGTTTCTCGAGACTTTTGCCCACCTTCCAGTCCCATACCGCACATCACTCCCGTCTAGATACGCTCCTTCTCCGACCCTCTCTCTTGAATTCGCATCGGTTTCCGGTAACCTCGAAGCACGAAAGTATCAAG
>JAAEMV010000386.1 GCA_024225195.1 Planctomycetaceae bacterium
AACAGCACTTATCTGCAGCAGCGTTCTTATTCTTGCGGCCTGTGCCACCAAACCAAAGGTTCCCGAGATTACCTATGATAATTTCGACTACAGCCCCGCCGTTGTTGAAACTGATCCGGTACGGCCGGTTGAGATTGTCGAATTGCCAAAACCTCTACCGTTACCCGGTCAGTTGAAACCAATGCCTGGAAAAAGCAAAAAGGCAAAACGCGACAAGCGACCTCCCAAGATCCGTGTGGTTGATGCCAACAAGGCTGCCAAGGTCGAACCATCCAAAGATGGCTACATCAATGCCATTCAAAACTACCCTTATGTGAAGGGGGCACTTTATCAACTCTACACGGCCGTAAATCAGGTTTCTGATATCGCACTGGAACCGGGAGAGAAGCTTATAACAGTATCAGCAGGCGATACGGTTCGTTGGGTCGTCGGCGATACCCGTTCGGGCAGTCCCCAGAGCAGTAATGGTAATCGCGCTCAGGTTCATATTCTGGTCAAGCCCATTGCCCCGGACCTGCAAACCAATCTGGTCATTGCCACCGATCGGCGCACCTATCATCTGGAAATGCGCTCGACTGAAGATACCTACATGGCCTCAATCTCCTGGGTCTATCCTTATTCCAATCTGATCGCTCTTCGGGCAAAAAACACTCAGGCAATCAAGGCCAGCAAGATTGTTATTGACAACGGCTTGAAGCTCAACCGTTTGAAATTCCGATATCGCATTACCGGTGATGCACCTTGGAAACCCATTCGCGCCTTTGACGATGGCAAGAAGGTTTACATCCAGTTTCCATCTGGTTTGAA
>JAAEMV010000387.1 GCA_024225195.1 Planctomycetaceae bacterium
TCTGCTAAAGGACGCACCTAGAACCGCCATTCAAGATTACTTGGAAAGTAGGTTTCCTTACACCACTTACAAGCAAACCAGGGTTCATTCGCGGTACGTCACTCATCGACATTTCGACTACTGGCACAAGTTGGGCGGACAGGTGTTGAAACTGAAAAAACTGTCGATGAAGCACGTCGAGCTATCGTTGCAAAAACTGTTTTCAGGTGTCGGTCGACTCGATGCACTTCGAAAGCTACTACATTTTGGTCTTCGTCGATCTGTTTTCTCGTCGACTGATGACCTTTCCCTTTCGTGCTTTGACTGGTGCAAAGGTGGCCGAGTCAATTCGACAAGTTCGCCACCAGCTCGGAGATCTGGACGTTCTCCACACCGATCGAGGAACGGAATTTGTCAACGTCTCAGTCGCTCGACTAGCGACTGAGCTTCAATTCAAGCACATCAAAACAACTGCTCAACAGCCCAGCAAAACCAGCATTCCAGAAAGGCGCGCGAACGTTGCTTTATCGTTCTTGTTTCTGTTACTTTTCTTCTATCTTCTTCTTCTTAATCTAAGATTCATTCGAACAATTCGCAAGAGGCTGGGCAGGATGCGATCGGCGAACGAATTCCGAAACGTGCCAGCGGCGATGGAGAGAGTAACCTACGGTATCAATCACAGTCCAAGTAGGGCGATTGGTGGACGAATCCCGAGTTCCGTGACAAGTGAGTTGGAGATCGAATGCGTGCGTCTCTCTGGAAGTTTTCGATTCTGTTTGTTGTAGACGAAATGGCCGATCAGATTTTGGCGGAAAAGTTACAGAAACGCGAAGTCGAGGCCGCAAAGTTACCAGCGCCGAAGGCCCCTTTCGTCGTTGGAAGCATTGTTCGCGTGAAGCTACCCAAGAAATCCTTCGAGAAATCTGAGAAACCCATTTGGACCAAAGAAGTGTTTCAAGTTGTCGACATGTCGCCTTACTCGCAGTACAAACTACAGAAGTTGCCCATCGGTAGTGGCACTTTGCCAGGCGTCTTCAACAAGGAGCAGTTGCA
>JAAEMV010000388.1 GCA_024225195.1 Planctomycetaceae bacterium
CAGTGCGAATGGCGACTGTCGGTTGCGGGCAGCTACTCGTCATCGACGCTTTTATAGGTATGATTTGGCGTAATACGATGAATACCCTCTAAAACCCGACAAAAAGCCCCGATAGCTCAGCTGGATAGAGCAATTGACTTCTAATCAATAGGTCGCAGGTTCGAATCCTGCTCGGGGTGCTTTTTCACCTTCGCGAAATCAGAGCGACCCGCGGGTTAGCTCAGAGGGTAGCCGTAGAAGGTAGCTAGTTATCCACAGTATTCACACACTTTGCGATCACCCTCGCATCGTGTTGGCGCTCTCGCTTTTCTGTCGTGGAGCGACAAAGACAAGGGTTGCTTCCGTCTGACCGAAAACATCACTTTTTTCACGCGAATGCCTTCACCTGCATTATGCAACCCGAAATCGCTGGCGATACTTTAGCGGTGTGAGTCCCGTGCTGGATTTGAAATGTCTGGTCATGTGACTTTGGTCATAAAAACCACATTCAGTCGCAATATTGCTTAACGCTAGGTCGCTACTTTCGAGTAGATGCCGGACCACACCGACACGCACCTCACGCAAATAGCGACTTGGTGAAATACCGAAACTCTTAGAAAATTCCCGCTGCAATTGGCTGACGGACAGGAAAACATGTTCAGCGATATCAGAGACTTCTATATCCTCACTGTAATTCTCCGTCACAAACTTAATGGCACTGACGAGTCGACTGTAGCCTGCTGAATCATCAGCGGAAAATTCATAGGGTCGCTTCAGTCCGGCAATTCCGACCACTTTGTCTTTGCGATCATGTAAAGGAATCTTACTGCAGAGATAAACTCGCGGAACACCGTTCTTCCCAGGCACTATCCAGACTTGATCCGATAGCGATTCGCCAGACGTAATCACTCGCTGGTCTTCCGCCACGTACTGCGCAGCGATTGCGGGTGGAAAAAAGTCGAAGTCAGTTCGGCCAATTAAGTCACTCGAATGTGTGACTCCGATAACGTCACAAACGACACGGTTCGCTTGCACAAACCGACTCTCAACGTCTTTGATGTACATGTATACGCCGGGAATTGTATCGAACAGATCAAGTAGCGTATGTGGACGTGCTAGGCGTTTGAAAAACTTATCTTGCCACTGGATCGCTTGACACGGTGTCAACGTCGCTGGTTTTGTTTTATGTGCCATGCGGCAACTGTACAATATTTTGCGAGCTTTCTACAAGACCCTCGAGTGGTGCCAAGGAATAATCTCAAAGCTGAAATGGCGTCGTCGCCGTTCCATTTAAGAGAAGATATCGCATCACGTTAAGCAGATCGCACAAAGAGAACAACACGAAATGAATGATGTAGACGCTCAAACAGCCAACAAACTTTTAGCGGCTGCGACCAAGAAGTCCTTTGAAATCGGTGTGAAGATGAACATCGCAGTTGTCGATGCTGGAGCCAACCTGAAAGCATTCCATCGCATGGATGGAGCTTGGCTGGGCAGCATCGACATTGCTTGCAAAAAGGCTAGAACGGCTCGCCAATTCGATATGGCTACTGGTGAAATAGGCTCACTGTCACAGCCGGGCGGGGCGCTGTTCAATATTGAGCATTCCAATGGAGGCTTGATCTCTTTTCCTGGTGGATTACCTCTGGTCAATAAGAATGGCAGAGTAATCGGTGCGGTTGGCGTGTCAGGTTCCAGTGTCGAAGACGATCAAGCAGTCGCCGAGGCAGCAATTGCATCCGTTACTGCAGCTTTACCTTAGAAACCAATTCATGCAAGCAATCTTTAAAGACCAATCGAGTAAATCAATGAGCCACCCCAAGCCTTCCAACCTTCTTTTTACTCCATTGCTTTTGTTTGGAATGCTTTGCATTCCAAACTCTAACTTTGGGCAAAGTGCTCTCTTCCCCGTAGCAAACACTCCACAGAAACTCACCCCTCTGATGGAAAGGGAACTGCGCGGCTGTTTTAATTTCTTTTGGGAAGAATGGAACTCCGACCCGACGAGCCCAACCTACGGCATGACAAATGGAGATTATATTGGAATCCACAATTACGTTCCCATGGCAATCGAGGAACAAGGGTTCTACTTTACTGCCATCATAATCGGCGTGGAACGTGGATGGATCACTCGAGAAGAAGGTGAAAAACGAATTCTCATTACTCTCAATACGCTCAAAAAACTAAAACGCATCAATGGATTCTGGTACCACTTCATCGACCCTGCTACTGGTAAACGCGGATGGAAGGATTCCCATGACGTCGAGCTCAGCAATGCATGTACCGGTACCATGCTTATGGGAGCCTTGGCCGCCGCTGAATATTTTGGCGGGGAAATCGAAACCTTGACCAACGATCTTTACGCGGAAATGAATTGGAAATGGTTCACCAACCTTGAGACCAAGCATCCGTACCTAGCCTGCTATCCAGAAGACCTGCCCACCAAAGTCCCTCCAGGAATAAAAAAGGACGGTATGTTTGGCGGATGGTCCGCCTACAGCGAGCACATTTTTCTCTATATTTTGGCGGCTGGTTCGCCAAATCAAGATTTCGCGACGGGGGCGGATTCTTACTATGCGATGAAAACTTACAAGGGAAGCTACAAAGGTGAAACCTTCGTTTTCTGCGGATCAGGCGCCGCCTTTACTTACCAATGGACGCACGCTTTCATCGACTTTCGAAACCTGCGCGACAAATTGGATCGAAATTGGTTTGATAATTCCCGCCATGCTGGGTTGGCAGCCCGGCAATATGCGATCGACAATGCGCATCGCATCAAGGGTCTTGGACCGAATTCCTGGGGCATGTCCGCATCGATCAGCCCTTCGACTGGTTACAGCGGCTCGTACGGCTCCCATCCGATCGGAGTCGGGCACAAACTTCTCGAAGACGGTACGGTAGCGCCCTACGGCGCCCTCTCTTTTCTCCCCTTTACGCCGAAGGAATCAAAAGCGGCCCTGGAACACATGTACAAGATCCCGGGCCTAGTCGGGAATTACGGACTCTACGACGCCTACAGCTACGCTACCAAAGCCACGGGCGGACAGCCTTGGATTGGTAAAAGCTATCTCGGCATCGACAAAGGGCTTGTGCTGCTGATGTTTGAAAACCATTCCACTCAGCTAATCTGGCGGCTCCTTCATCAAAACGCACACATCCAAAAAGGGCTCCAGCGGCTAGAATTCCGTCATGTAACCCAATGAATTTTGTGTGCCGTTTGAGTACTGAACCTTCTCTCGAATGTGCTCACTAAGCGAAAATTAGCCGATACTGTACTAGCATGGTACGATTCGAATGAAGATTAAAATTTTGGCTATTCACTTGTTCGGACGGAACGATGCAGAACCAAACTCGAAGAACCGCGCTAAAAATATTTGGAACCTCCTGCGCGGCAATTACTCTGCCTTCAAAACTAAGCGCGTTCGATCCAACACTCGGTAAGCCAATTCGCTTAGGTGTGATCACTGATTTGCATGGCGGGTTAGCTACTGATGCGGAGTCTCGACTCGATAAATTCTTAAACTCAATGGCAAAACAAAAGGTTGATGCACTAGTTCAACTTGGAGATTTTGCCTATCCCAACAAGCAGCATCAACGCTTCAGTGATAAATTCAATGGAGCCCACGAGAACACCATCCATGTCATTGGAAATCATGAATTTGACTTTGGACTGGGAAGAGATGATTGCTTTCAAGCGTGGGGGATCGAGTCGGCGTATTATCAACGCGACATCGG
>JAAEMV010000389.1 GCA_024225195.1 Planctomycetaceae bacterium
TCTGCAGAAAGCTCCGGGGCAGCGTAAATGGATGCGACTGCCGCTCCAAACCCTGCCGCGACTTTTCCGGCTGTAGATGCTTTGACCATCAGTAAAATTCCCCTGACTTATCTGAAAGATGATGAACCGAGCTCCTGACTTATAAGCTCACGCCGCCATTTTGCGTTACAGCAAATAGGTAAACAAGGTGGTTTAAGCAGATAATGCCGAAGTTATCAGTAAGTTGCGCCAAGGTTTTCTCCGAGATATTTCCAGCTCTTGCGGAGCGGGTTGCTGTGATTGAAAATATATTATCATCGGAATTTGGCCGGCAGCAGGCTCAGGAGGATGTGCCTGCGGAAATGCCTAATGAGCGCGGTGTCGCACGTCTCTGTACTGTTGGTCGATACAGTCATCAAAAGGCTACCTCATTCGTAAGTTCTGAGGTTTATCAATTCGAAATTGCGATTTTCTATCTCTGCCTAGATGTCGGTTTCAAATCCTTTTCTGGGTTGGCGCCGAACAAAGCTTTGGGCGAGAGGGTCGTTCAAGATTTTTTGAAGGACGGGATCCCATTGGATCTTGCGATTTAAGCGAGCGGATATCCCAGCTAAATGGCATGTGGACAACGCTCGATGATGACTGAATACATCCGAAATAGGTTCCACACGGTTCGCTGCCGCCTCGAAGAAATTTTGAAAGTGATTGACCAACGGCCGGCCTTTGTAGGCTGCTTCTAATGCGTTAGCAGGTAGAGGGTTATTTGCCAAGTCTTCCACCGGCTTACCAGTCAATCGACCGCGATTAACAAAAATTCTCCCTTTGCTTCCTTCGAACAGGATGCCGTTGCCCTGGTCGTGCCGAATTTCAATTTGTTTTTTGTCTGAAAAAGTTGCCTGAATAAGAAACTCGATAGCGGTGTTGTAACGCGAGCGGTCAACCGGCATGCCGTCGACGAA
>JAAEMV010000390.1 GCA_024225195.1 Planctomycetaceae bacterium
GGGCTTTCTGTGCCAATGCATCCGTATTTAACATGGTCAAAAAGTGCCATCGTTGACACGCCGAATCTGGAGAAACTTGCAACACAGGGAATGCGATTCTCTGCGGCTTACGCACCTGCGTCAGTTTGCGCACCCACCCGAATCAGTTTGCAAACGGGCCTAAGCGCCGCAGCTTTGCACTGGACCAAAGCGTCCCGAAGCGTCACCGCTGCGGATGGTTACAAAATGATCGGCCCTCGAAACATCCGCGAAATTGACAGCGATTATGTTACGATCGCAGAACTGCTTCGCGATGCCGGCTATTCAACTGCTCATTATGGCAAGTGGCATATTAACGGGAGCGGTCCCGCGGCTCACGGTTACGACGAAAGCGATGGAAACATTGGTAATGAATACGCTTTTAAGTACGCTGATCCAAACCCTGCAGACATCTTTGGAATGGCGAAGCGTGCGGCAACATTTATGGAAAAAAATAAAAAGGCAAACAAGCCTTTCTTCATCCAAATGTCCTGGCATGCCTTGCACGCACCCCAAAACGCAATGAAATCGACACTGGCAAAGTACGCCAAACGAATCGGTGGGAACATAGAGGACAAGCGCGTCGGCAGCGCTGCGATCGCTGAAAACCTCGATTCAGGAGTCGGAATGGTAGTCGACGCGATTGATCAGCTAGGACTCGCCGACAACACTTTCGTGATTTATATGTCCGACAATGGTAGTGGTGGAGGCGGTGGAAAAGGCAAAGCAGGTAAGGGACAACGTGATAGACTTTCTGGCGGCAAAGGAAGTGTTTGGGAAGGTGGAATTCGAAGCCCGTTGATCATTCGCGGACCCAACATTCCAGCAAACTCCTGGTGCCATGAACGCGTTGTCGGGTACGACTTTTTCCCAACGTATTGCGAATGGGCCGGCATTTCAAAATCAAAACTTCCCAAACGGATCGAAGGAGGCAGCATCGCAAGCCTTCTTGACGACGG
This sequence comes from Planctomycetaceae bacterium, assembly GCA_024225195.1. Classification (GTDB taxonomy): domain Bacteria; phylum Planctomycetota; class Planctomycetia; order Pirellulales; family Pirellulaceae; genus Mariniblastus. The sequence goes on from JAAEMV010000390.1 coordinate 978, forward strand.
CAAGGGCTCCGTCAAGCGACCACGAGAAGAAATGGTCTTCCATTTCCCTCACTATCAGAGCGGGGACGGGCCCCATTCAGCTTTGTTTCTTGGCAATCTAAAGCTGATGAAATTCTATGAAACTGGCCGGCTTGCACTTTTCGACATCAGCACCGATGTGTCTGAACAGAATGACCTGGCAAGGGAACAACCTGCAATCCTCGCCAAGCTCAATTCCAAATTGGTGAAATACCTCGAAGAGGTCAACGCTCAGATGGCCGTACCAAATCCGCAATACGATCCCACCAAAGCCCCTGCTTCGAGGAAAGGTGGCGGAGGACGGAACAAGACTAACAAACCGGAAAACCGAAGAAAAAAAAAGGAATAAGCAGTAGTGCAACCTCTTGTGAAGATCCTTATTTTTCTACGTCGCTTGAATTTCATTTCAGCGACGACCGTTTGACAACATCCGGGCAAGATGCAGATGGGAAATCATCACGGTCGATTTTTGACTGCACCGCACCAACACAACGCGGCTCAAAAAAGAGCGTAACAGGGATGCCTTACCTGCACTTTATTGACTGCCCGCGAGATGACTTTTAGCTACTGAAACCAACTTTAAACACTCATCCCAAAATTGATCAACCGGAATACCAGCATGTCAAAGTACGCGGTCATCACAACAATCATCGGCATTACGATTGGAATTCCAACATTGACATTCGCACAGAATGCACCGCGCAAACCGCGAATCGAAGACACAATCAAAGCCAACGTTTATGCAGACAATTCATTTAAGCTTTACATCAACGGCGAACTTGTCGCTGTCGATTCAATTAAATTCGTGCCACACAATGTTGTTTCAGTTGATGTACTGCCTGCCTACCCTATGACGATTGCCGTAATGGGAATTGATAATGCAGACCCAAAAACTGGAATGGAATACGCGAACACAAACATCGGTGATGGCGGATTTATTTTGAAACTGGGCGATGGAACGGTTACCAACGCTAACTGGAAAGCCAAAAAACTCTCTTGGGGCCCCGTCGACAATAATACTCAACATCCCCGTGTCGAGAGTATTCCCACTCCGAAAGACTGGTATACAGTCGGATTCGACGATAGCCAATGGGCAAACGCCAAGGAATTCACGGAAGAGCAAGTCGGACCTAAAACACCATTCTTTGAACACGATTTTAAGGGTGCCAAATTTATTTGGTCTGACAATATCAAACTCGACAATATTGTGCTGTTCCGAACCGTTGTGAAGTCACCACCTGATGGGAAAGAGCGTCCCGATTTTCGTGGACTGACCGACGTCGTCCCACAAGGTGGAGGTCAGCGAGAAGGTAAACGGCGCAGCGGACAAAAAGGTAGAAACAATAAGGGTAAGTAGAAGTTCCAAAAACGCTCTGTCGAAAATCACCAAGTGCAAAAAAACCTTGATGATCAGGCACTACACTTCATAAACGAAATTTAAAATGATAAGCATAAACAAATTTTTGGCACTTTCGTTGTCCTTAGCCTTGGCGTCTGTCGTTCAGGCGCATGAGGGTCATACCCATGCTCCTTCAACGACCTCTCAGGCAAAGATCATTCAGCTTAACACCCAACCAAAAACCTGGCTTACATCAGCCGGAACCGTCGTTCGCATGAAGCATGCCGAACCGGAAATTACCCAGCACTTTCAAACCTTCGTTGACTCAAATGCCATCGAGCTTCGTTGGGACAACGAATATCTGTTTATCGAATCCAATGGCATGCCCCGCCATGAAATGATGGTCGGTATCACAGCCTGGCAACAGCAAATTCCAATCCCTCAAAACTACACGGGTGATAACGCCTGGAGAATTCCGCTTAAGCCGGTTCCAGCTGACAAACCAATGTCAACGAAAACCGGTTTTTTTCGCGGAGCCATCGCAATCGCGGTTAATGGAATACCAATTTTCAATCCAATCAAAAACAATGGAAAGACTGACACGAAACTCGCGGGTGAGCTCGATGAATTTGGAGGTCACTGTGGGCGTGCAGACGATTACCACTATCACCTTCCTCCACTTCATTTGGAAAAATTTGTCGGCTCAGGGAAGCCAATTGCGTTTGCACTCGACGGCTATCCAATTCTCGGACTGCAAAGCACAACAGAGGCCAGTCAATCCAAACTCGATTGGTTGAATGGACACAACGATGAAAACGGGAACTACCACTATCATTCGACTTTGACTTACCCCTACCTTAACGGTGGATTTTACGGCGAGGTCATTGAACGAGATGGACAAGTCGACCCGCAACCACGTGCCGAAGGTATACGTCCAGCTTTACAAGGGCTTCGTGGTGCCGAAATCACAGGTTTTAAAAAAAGTAACGACGGCAAATCTGTATCGGTGAAGTACATACTCCGAAACGAGATGCGTTCCGTGAGTTATAAAACCGACGACTTCACAAACTATGAATTCTTGTTCGACAACGGGCAACAAGGTAAGTCAACTGAGACTTATTCAGTTCGCTCCAACAATCGTGGCGGGCGAGGTCAGGGGAACCAAGACAATCGCAAACCCCAACAAGAGGGACAGCGTGGAAACAAGCCTAACCGTCGCGAGAAAGCAAGGCGAGGAGGAGGTGGCAAACGTGGCATGGCAGAATCGCGCAATGGTAAACAAGATCAGGGCCAGCTTAACCCCCAGACTAACGACGGTCCAAGACAACCCTGGATTATCGTTCACGCCGATGAAATTGACCTAAACAATGACAAAATCATTAGCCGCGACGAGATGGTAGCCGAATCAGAAAAAGCATTCGTTGGCTATGACAAAAACTCTGATGGCAAGCTTACCGAAGCAGAATTATCGGGCCGGGGTGGTTCGAAGAGTGCTATGGGCGGTTTTCTCCGTGGGCATTCCCAAGAAATTGATCGCGACGGTGATGGTGTGCTGACCCGGGAAGAAGCCGTCGGCAACGCCCGGCGAATGTTTGAGAAAATGGATGGTAATCAAGATGGAATGATCAACGCCACAGAATTGGCTGCTGCAAAACGCAGCGGAGACGACAAGACAAACAATTCCAATCGCCGCGGCAAACAAAAACAAGGAAATGCGAAAAATCGCGATGACATGTCCCGCGTGGGATCGCAACAAGAGGGAGCAAATCAAAAGGATGCGAACCAAGACCGCGGACGCAATGGCCAGCAAAAGGGCAATCAGCAACGCGGAGGGAAGAACCAGAGTGGAAGCCGACTTGGTGGATATGAAACGCCGCCACCGGCAAACAATGTCCCTAAACATGACTATAACATTTTGCTCGGACGTCCAACCGACACTTCAATCACCGTCAGTGTCTTACTGTTCGACAATGCCGACGCACTGATTTCCTACGGAGATTCACCTGACGAAATTTCAACCAATACCAAGCCGCACAAAGTAGTCGCGGGCACACCGGTCGAGATTGAAATTGATGGATTAAAACCGAATCAGGATTACTTTTATCAACTCAAATATCGAAATGCTGGGCAAACGCAAACAAAGACGAGCAACGTCTATTCATTCAATACACAACGGGCACCAACAAGCTCATTTCGTTTTACGGTTCAGGCGGACTCGCATCTCGACGAAAATACGAGCGGCGACGTTTACCTGACGACGCTGCGAAACGCATTGCGGGACGACTCTGATTTTCACGTGGCGCTTGGTGATACATTCATGACTGGAAAATACGTTCGGCCGGAACTTGCTGAACCACAGTATTTGGCTCAGCGATATTACTTAGGATCACTCTGTCATTCGACGCCATTGTTTTTTTGCCTAGGAAACCATGATGGTGAATCAAGCAAAGGAGGAAGAGGGAAAAGTAAAAGCGGAGGGAAAAATCGGAATCGTGATGATCAAGAGATAGTAGAAAATCCGATAAGAAATTGGTCTGTTGATGCCCGAAAAAAATATATTCCAAACCCATTTCCCAACTTAAAAGACACGAAGTCCTTCTACTCCGGCAACGAAGTGATCGTTGATAACGTGGGTCAGATCGAGGACTATTACGCATGGGATTGGGGCAACAGTTTGTTTATCGTTCTCGATCCGTTTTGGTATTCAGGCGGACAGTCTCGCACCGAAGGCAATCATTGGCACCAAACTTTGGGGGAAGCGCAATACCGCTGGCTTGAAAAAACCCTAAGCACAAGCAAAGCAAAATTTAAGTTTGTTTTCATTCACCATTTGATTGGTGGAGCAGATCGAAACAATCGGGGTGGGGTTCACTCAGCTCCCTTTTTTGAATGGGGCGGCAAAGAACTCGACGGCACCGATACGTTTTCAAAGAATCGACCGAAATGGAAATTGCCCATTCACGATTTGCTGGTCAAAAATGATGTATCCGTCGTTTTTCATGGTCACGACCATTTGTATGCAAAAGAAGAACTGGACGGCATCATTTACCAAGCCGTTCCACAGCCCGGACACCCTCGCTTTGGTAATGTGCGCAGTGCAGAAGAATACGGTTACCACGGTGAAGTGATCAGCAGCTCAGGGCATCTTAGAATCAGCGTTTCCTCCGATTTTGCTCGCGTTGATTACGTGCGAGCATACCTGCCTAAAGACGAGACAAACCAAAGAACCAACGGCGAGATTGGATCGTCTTACCTGATTGAATAGCTAATTCACCACTTCAATCCACCCATTGGAACATCGAACGGCGAAAGACTGCCAGTCTTCTCGACTCAAACAAGTCGGGCTGACCGGATTCGAACCGACGATCTCTATACTACCAGTTTCGTCTTTCCCAAATGCCTCAGCACCCATTGAGCATAAACAACGGTGATCACTGTCATGAACACATTGGTTCCCGAGATAATCCACCAAACCGCAGCAATCTCGAATTGCCAGGACCACACAATCACCCAGAAAAATGGAAGCGGCAATAGAACCTTTCTAAGCACTGATTCAAAAAATCCATAACGTGGCCTCTTAGTCGCCTGTAACATTGCTAAGTGCGTCGAAGTCATCACATAAGACCACTGAACCAGCATGATGATATGCAGACACTCAACTCCAATTTCAATAACGGATGGATCATCTGTAAATACTCGCATCAACCGCTGAGCGAAGAAATAGATTGTCCCTGAGGTCAGCAGACTCAGCGTTAAACCAATGCGATTAGCAACTCGCATCGTATGCCGCACCCGATCGAAATTCCCTGCTCCATTGTTTTGACCAACCAGCGCCATAATTGCGGCATATAACCCCATCGTCGACAGCAAACCAATTTGTTCAATTCGAGTCGTAACACCAAACGCGGCGACCGCCTGATCTCCGAAACTCTTGAGGAAA
>JAAEMV010000391.1 GCA_024225195.1 Planctomycetaceae bacterium
AAAGACCGTTTCTCATGATATTGAACCGGGCTACATTTTTAACCCGGCGGACTTCTTACCTGACGGGAGCCTCGTAGAACAGGTAGCGGCGTTTCAGACAATCACCCCCGATATGCTCGTTGGGCGAGACAGTAAGTTTATCAATGCCGTTGCCGCCCGAGAGTTTGAGGCGGGGCATCAGTTGGTCGAAAGCGACGTTCTGGCCGCCGGAAGTTTGATTCAGGACGTCACACCGTTCCAGGCAATTACTATTTCAGATCTGGTTGCTGACAGTGACTCGCTCTGGGTGGGACGTTATGCCGCTAAGAAGCTTGAAAAAGGCCACCTCGTCCAAGAGGAAGATCTATTGCCAGCAAACAGTGCGTTGAAGGCGATCACGCCCTTTCAACAACTTAAGATTGCTGATTTGGTGGACGGATCTCAATCGCCCTGGATTGGAAGAGTTGCGTCTTGCGAAATCGAACCTGGTCAGGTTATCGACGAGCCCTTACTTTGTAAAAAAGGATCTCGTCCCAGTGTGTCGGCGGGAATTCCTGCGGGAATGATGGCGGTTTCAATCAACTCCGATTCGATCAAAGGGTTAAATGATCTCGTGATGGGAGATCGAGTCGATTTAATCGAATCTTCCATCGTCGATCTCAGGAATTCACTGGCTGGTATAGAAGTGTCAGAAGCATTGTTAGCCACTGGGAACCGACAAGCCTACAACCAAGTTGTGGCAAATAACGCCTTGGTCGTGCGTAAACAGGATGGGCAATTCGTGTTAGCGGTTCGGGTCGATGAAGTCACGAATCTTTCGAAATCATTAATTTTAAAAGCCGAGTTGGTCGCAATTGCTCGGCCAGATCAGGTGAATTCCCCGGAAGAATCTGGGAACCGTTCGGATGGGGCCAGCAAGTTAAAATCAGATGTTTATCCTCTGAGTAAAATTGTGGTAACTGAATTGATCGTTGGCGGACAAAAAACAGCGAAAGCGTTTCGGAGGGTTGACGATGAGTAGGCCACAAATTCTTGTCCATCGCACGGATCAAGAAATCGATTTTGAATTCGATCAAATTCTCGCTGAATTAAGCGGTGTAGTGCCTGTGTTTCATTATCGCGATGAGCTCAAGGATACGATTAATTCGGCGGCGGCATTCCAGCCTTCCCTCTTGATGGTTCAATTAGACGAAGATTTAGAGGCAGCAAAAACAACGATTGAAGAGTGTATTGCTGTTGCTCCGGACATCACGGTTGTCGGCATTTGCCAAATGGAAGGTGTGTCGGGGGGCGGATCTAATATGATGTTGAACGCCCTGCAAATCGGCGTTGAAGATTTTATTCGCAGACCAATCTCTAATACGGATTTGCGAGAATTACTGAGCCGGCGTTTGGATAATCGCCGAGAAAAAAAGGCGAGTCACGGAACGTTGGTTAGTTTTGTCAGTAACAAAGGCGGGGTTGGGAAAAGCACGTGTGCCGTCAACGCCGCGGTCGAGTTGGCTCAGCGACACCCGGAAAAGGTTTTGCTTGTCGATGGCTCGCTGCAGATGGGAGTTTGTGCTGCCCATTTGAATTTGGAGCCCCACGCAACGATTGCAGATGCGTGGAACCAACGAGATCGGTTGGATGACCAGCTTTTTCGAGAATTGACAACCGTTCATCAGTCCGGGTTGCATTTAATGGCAGCCCCCGAGAGTGCCGTTGAGGCTGCTGAAATAGACGATGAATTTGTTGCTCGCATACTACTGCTCGCGCGGCGTACCTACGATTACGTAATCATCGATACCTTTCCGTTGTTTGACCGAACAATTATGGCGATTCTCGATCTAAGTGACTCCGCTTACATCGTGGCTGAAAATGTAGTTCCTACATTAAAAACCGTGCGTGGTTTTTTTCAACTACTTGAAGATGTCGGATTTGACGAACAGAAACGAAGATTTGTTCTCAATCGATTTTCGTCTTACGCGGGTTCGCCTAGCTTGGCTGAAGTAGAGAGATATGTGGGACAGAATATTGATCATGTAATTCCATGGGATAAAAAGTTCGTTCTGGCGGCCAATGTAGGGCAGCCGTTGTTGAGTTCGAAGTTTCGTTGGAACAAGTCGTTTAA
>JAAEMV010000392.1 GCA_024225195.1 Planctomycetaceae bacterium
CTGCGCCAAGCGCCACCGTGAACGGCCACAATCGCCGGGAAAGGACCAGCACCGGAAGGAATGAAGATGTCGCACTTTAACTCCCCGTCATCCGCTTGTTTGTAGACAACATTACGCTTCGTTTCATAGGAAGGACGCTTTCGCTTTGAACTTACTGCAACCCGGGGCCGAGGCGGTAGGTCGTCTTCATTTAATTCTCCCTCTTGTGGGCTGACAACTGCAGATATACCAATCGAGATAAGTTCCTCGTTCCCTGTAAACTGCCGAATGTTGTTCTCAGCCAAAGCAGAAAATCGGGCTATCTCGACCTCAAGCGAGCTTTCCTCTCGAGCCAGACCACTCCAATCGCAACAGATCACAGGGTAGAGCATCAGCAAAAAGAACATGAAAAACCTTCCAGTAAGTGGACATTTCTGACTAACTGATCAAACCAAAAATAAATGATCATGGGGAAATAAAGGGCAATCGTCACCGATGCTTTTGGCTTAACAGTAACCAGTGTCTCGATTGTAACGGATTTTGCCGAGTCAATAATATCCGTAGAACGTGAACCGCCCTGACGACACCACCCCGCACTGGTTAACCTGACTGGATTTTGACGGTTCGCCACTTCATCAAATGCGCAGGAACCGTAGAATAAGAGCTTCTGCCGCCCCTAAGCGAACGTCCTCTGAACGTCGTCAATAGCTCACTCAATCGAAGAATTAAAATGAACAAGTCGTTCTCCTCCATCCCTGACGCCGTCGAAGCAATCAAAATGGGGAAAGTTGTTATCGTTCTCGATGACGAAGCACGCGAAAACGAAGGGGATTTCATCTGTGCGGCCGAGAAGGCAACCGCCGAAAACATCAATCTCGTGATGAGTGGCCGCGGTGATTTTTGCATGCCGATTCTGCCAGAAGCGGTCGCCCGATTGAAGATTTCACCATTGGTCGATAACCATAATAATAACTCCACAAATCAAACTGCTTTTCACACGCCTCTCGATCATATTTCTGCGAAAACTGGCATCACCGCAGAAGAGCGGGCAACTTGTGTCCGCGCGATCGCTGATCCGAATTCGTCAGCAGACGACTTTCAAAGACCTGGGCACGTACACATGCTGCTTGCCAAACGCGGCGGAGTTCTACGTCGCGCCGGACATACCGAAGCCGCCGTCGATCTAGCAAGAATGGCTGGCCTCGCCCCGGCAGGAGTGCTTTGCGAAATCCTGGATGACGATGGCAATCGCGCAACCCGTGATCGGTTGATGGAAATTGCTGAAGCGAACGAACTTTGCATCATTACCATCGAAGACCTAATCGCATACCGTCGCGTCAGCGAAAAATTGGTTTCGCAACAAGCGACAGCTAAACTGCCAACCCGTTTTGGCGATTTCAAAATCATCGCCTATCGTGTTCAACATGAATCGCAAGAGCCTATCGCTATCGTAATGGGCGAACCGGACAAACAAGAACTCGCTCCGTTGGTGCGGATGCACAGCAGTTGCTTTACTGGTGACCTCATTCATTCGCTCCGCTGCGATTGCGGTGACCAACTGGAACTCGCTTTAAAAATGATTGCCAGAGAAGGTCATGGTGTCTTGGTCTACCTTCCACAGGAAGGACGTGGGATTGGTCTCACCGAAAAAATCAAAGCCTACGCTTTGCAAGATGGTGGACTCGATACCGTCGAGGCCAACAACGCACTTGGGCATAAGGCAGATGTTCGTGATTACGGTGTTGGCATCCAAATCTTAAAAGACCTGGGACTGCAAAATGTCCGCCTGCTCACCAACAATCCGAAGAAAACAGAAGCGTTTAATCTCCGCGGGTTCGATCTTAAGGTAGTTGATCAAGTGCCAATTTTACCGCCGGTAAACGAACACAATGAGAAGTACTTGGCAACCAAGCGAGATAAAATGGGACACGAACTTCCATTCGACTAACAGTCGCCGCTCGGCCCGTCCGAAACGACGCGCGGCCTGCGTCTTATCATAAAAGCCAGGCAATACTTGCATCGCATCCGCTCTGAAAGTTCCTCAGACGCGAATGTGACTCTGACTTCAGGAGTTTGCACCCAGCAAACATTCCAACTGTACTGCTACTTCTGTGCTTCGCGATCGTTGGTTTACTTTTCGCCGGCGTTCATCAATGGCACCAATTTGATAACGTCTTTAAATGGCAATTGTCGTAAATAGCTAAACGTTGGTTTTTTGAGATAGAACTTGGTCGAAGTACTGGTGAGGTCTGTGACTTCAAAGCACTCCCATCCCTGTTCCCCTAGCTCGTTTAATTTCTTGGCAACGTCAGCGGGTTCGCCTTCTAAAATCACAATCTGGTACTGCCAGGACTCCATGTTTTTCCAGTCCTGTCCAAGCCACTGAGAAGTGCTTTGAGCGGATGTTAGCCCCTGTGCCTTTAGCGACTCAAAAGTCTCATTAGCCCATTCCCAAGTATCTGCCGCCGACTTAGTGCCCGTCTTGGTCGCATCGCCGAGCGTCTCCTGAACCCACTGACCAGCATCGGAAGCTGATTTGACACTTTTTGACGCAGCATCACCGACCATTTTCCCAGCTTTTGACAATACAGAATCATCTTCTCCGTTGTCGGTTACCGGTTTTTCAGTCGACTGCTTTGGCGAAACATCCGACTTACCTTCCTCTTGATCCGGGAAACTCGAATCGCCATTTGATAAAGCAGCGGTTGGGTTGTCCTTTACAGGCAATAACGGTGTTTGCTGTTTCAACTCTGCAGGAGCGACCACGACCTCCGTAACAGTTGTGTCCAGGTTCGCAGGCCGTTCAACTGAGACATTTCCGGAATTATCACAGCCTTGCAAACCCGCAATGACGAGAACCGACAACCAAATAGCTGAAAACTCTAATCGAGAAATAAACGCTCGCTCGCCAACCGTTCTTGTTTTGCTCTGATTCATCGAATCATCTCCTTGTTTCATTGACACTCAAGTTTGGCCGGGTTATCCCTCGCTTTGTATCCCACTGACAGCGTGGCAGATGCAGGGAGTCTGTATCAATTCGCTTCGATTTTCGGTCGCCGAAACTTATAATAAAGATAGACAACTTCACCAAACACCACCAATAAATAACCTGCCATGACATAATTAAATTCAGGCGTAATCGTGGTTTTATTTTTCACCGCAACCATGCAGGTCAGGTGAAACAAAAAGATCATCAACCAGCTTGTTTGCCACCCAATTGCAACTAAAAAGGTTGAATTAAATAGCAGAGTCGAATCACGCCGTTCTGGTGCTAACCAATAGTCCCTATTCGGAACATTAATCATACTATTGGGAATTACTTTTAAAAACGCACCTAAAACCGGAAACAATACAAGCATCACTACGTGAAGCGAGATCATTAGGGCATAAAACCCAAACAGGCTCATCTCGCCATTCACCTGTCCTGCTGCGTCAAAATGGGATGGAACGGGATCCGGCAATTTGGAATACCAGTACCATAATTGCATCGCGCAGATCATTGCCGTTGCACTGCTGAACATCCGATTCACAATAGCCCAAAACATCAGCAAGCCTCCTTAAGAGTCAATGTTCCAATCAAAACATTGCACCCAACGCTAAAAAAAATCAGCTTGGCATCTCGGCTAATTTCCATTAACCACTTCTCAATATCGCAATCCAGTCATCAGCCAACTTCCGCCGCGCGTTAACCCTGCAACACCTCCGAATGACTTGCCAACCTACCGCCGTAACGCCTGCAAAATATCGTCCGAACTTTTCTTGGCGTCACCAAACAGCATGTCGGTATTCTCGTTATAGAAAAGAGGGTTGTCGACGCCAGAGTATCCGGATCCCATCGACCGTTTAAAGACAACAACCTCTTTAGCCTTCCAAGCCTCCAAAACGGGCATTCCATAAATCGGACTCGATGGATCATCCAGTGCACCTGGATTCACAATATCATTTGCTCCCACCACAAGGACAACGTCAGTATTAGGAAAATCCTCGTTGATTTCATCCATTTCTAAAACAAGATCGTAGGGCAATCTTGCCTCCGCAAGGAGCACATTCATATGCCCGGGCAGCCGACCTGCGACAGGGTGAATCGCGAACCTGGTACGTGTGCCATTGGCCTGCAGCAATTCCGTAATTTCTCTAATCGGATGTTGTGCCTGTGCCACCGCCATGCCGTAGCCGGGGACCACAATCACTTCTTTCGCGTTCTTCAATGCCTCTGCTACTTCATCCGCAGTCGTTGCGGTGTGTACCAGCTCGCCGCGGTCAACACTCGTTGCTGCGACGGCCGTGCCGGTGCCAAAGCCGCCAAGAATAACACTAAGAAATGAACGATTCATAGCGTGGCACATGATGTAACTTAAAATCGCGCCACTGCTTCCAACGAGTGCTCCAGTAATGATCAACAAATCATTGGACAGCATAAATCCCGTCGCCGCTGCCGCCCAACCGCTGTAGCTGTTGAGCATTGAAACGACTACGGGCATATCCGCTCCACCAATCGCCATCACGAGATGAGCGCCAAACACAAATGAAATCAACAACATTATTAGTAATGCCGTGAGTTCACTGGCAAAGCCTGCTGGTTGAATAAACCAGGCCCCCAAGAGAACGCACACCAACAACATCACCACGTTAATGGCGTGCCGACCGGGAATTAACAAAGGTCGACTATTGATCTTGCCGTCCAGTTTCCCCCAGGCAACCACACTACCGGTAAACGTGAGCCCGCCAATAAAGACTCCGAGAAAAATCTCGATATCATGGATAAGCTGAACTCCGTGCGCTGCTTCCGAACTACCATGCCCATGAAGAAAAACACTAAAGCCAACCAAGACTGCCGCTAAGCCAACAAAACTGTGAAGGATCGCAACTAATTGAGGCATACCGGTCATTGCAACCCTGACCGCCAACAGCCCCCCAACAATTCCTCCAGCAACTAGGGCAAACGCCAGAACTGATAATCCGCTTTGAGACAAACCACCAAGCAATTCACTCTCAATGGCCTGCCAAAACGCAGCCCCGATGGCTAACATCATCCCGACAATTCCGAGAAAATTACCACGCCTTGCCGACTCATGCCGACTCAAGCCACCGAGACTTAAAATAAAGCAAACCGCAGCAATCAGCCACGCAACTTGCGGAACAGTACCCATTCTCAGTCCTGCTTTCTAAACATGGCAAGCATTCGATGCGTTACCCAAAATCCGCCGACAACATTTACCGTGGCAATCAGAACGGCAGCGGCCGCCAACAATGAACTCGGACTTTGCCAGTCACTTCCCATCTGCAAAAGTCCGCCGATCACAATAATTCCACTGATCGCATTCGTGACACTCATCAGCGGTGTGTGCAGTGCCGGTGTGACATTCCAAACCAACTGCCAGCCAACAAAGCAGGCCAACATGAACACTGTCAAATGTGAAACAAATTCGGCAGGAGCGTAGCTGCCAAGCAACCACAAAAATCCAGCTCCCAGCACGACCGCAACAAGAGTTAGAATCCAATGATTCGTAGATTTGCCACGCAATTCCTCGACTGGCTCAGCAATCTCAACTGCCGCGACTTTGGGCGGTGGACTCGGAGCGGCGACTTTGGGTGGAGGCCACATCAACTCACCTTGATGGGTCACCAAGGCTCCACGCACGACTTGATCTTCTAAATTTACCTGTAATTGACCATCCTTTTCAGGAGTCATATCAGTCAACAAGTTTACGATGTTATTGGCGTACAAATTCGACGACTGGGTGGGCAATCGACTTGGGAGATCGGTATAGCCAATGATGGTAACACCGTCGACAACTATTTTTTCATCGGGCCGGGTTAACTTGCAGTTGCCACCATTCTGGGCCGCCAGATCAACAATCACACTTCCAGGTTTCATACTCGCCACCATTTCGGGAGTAATCAATTCAGGCGCAGGACGCCCTGGAATCAATGCGGTTGTGACAATAATGTCTACTTCTCGAGCTTGCTCAGCGAACAGCGCCATTTCAGCCGCAATGAACTCTTCGCTCATCGTTTTGGCGTAGCCGCCCTCCCCTTCGCCAGATTCCTCAAATTCCAATTCGAGGAAATCAGCTCCCATACTTTTAACTTGGTCTTTAACTGCCAAACGTGTATCAAAAGCACGGACAATCGCACCGAGGCTCTTCGCAGTTCCAATTGCCGCCAACCCGGCAACTCCCGCCCCGATCACCAATACTTTTGCGGGTGGAACCTTACCTGCAGCCGTGATCTGGCCAGTAAAGAAACTGCCGAATTCGTTTGCGGCTTCAACGACAGCGCGATAGCCCGCAATATTCGCCATGGAACTGAGAGCATCTAACTTCTGAGCACGCGAAATCCGCGGCACGCAATCCATCGCCAATGTCGTGATGTTACGTTGCTTAAGAAGGTCGACCTGACTTTCATTTTTCGCCGGCCAAACGAAACTAACTAAACTACTGCCCTCTTTGCACAGCGAAATTTCATCACCTTGCGGAACGTTGACCTTAACCAACAAATCTGACCGTGCTAACACAGCGTCTCGATCAGACAGCACCTCTGCACCGGAAGTTACATAAAACGAATCCGGAAAATTTGCCTCCGCTCCACACCCTGATTCGATCAAGACTTGATAACC
>JAAEMV010000393.1 GCA_024225195.1 Planctomycetaceae bacterium
GATCCTCCGAGTACAGCAGAGCAAAATTGTTCTGCGGTCTAAAGCAGCGATTGATCGACTGGTACATTCCCGTTGAGCCTCAGCGGTTTCTTGATGAGTGACAGTACAATCTTGCAGCGATTGAGTTCAAGGAGCCCGCTGTATTCGTTAGGGATTGCATTGCAAGTTTGATCGCAGGCCATGACGATGACCTGGGTTCTCGCGCGGCTAACGGCAACATTCAGCCAGTTCGGCGAAAATAAGAACGCGGCGACCTGTGAAGCGTATTCGATGTCGGTAGTGCAAAGCGAGAAAATTACCAAGTCGACAGTAAGACCCTGCACCCGTTCAACGGTGTTCGCGACCGGGACCGCTTCAAGTGCATCGCCGAGTGAGAGCTGCACCAAACGCCGAACGTAGCATCGCTCGCGGCAATTTCTGTGATGCATTGTGGCACGGCGTTGTTCCATCGTACATAATCAACGGATTCTCCAACAAGCAATTCGATTTCGGTGGATTGGTAATGAAGTTCCTCAATGCTTTCGGTCTTTCGCTGGCCATTCTATTTGGGCTGTTTGCTCTATCGTCCTCGGCAACTCTCCAGGCACAACAAAGTGTATTAGAGAAACCGAATCCGCGAGTTGAACTCGAAAAGATCGCGGTTATCGACCAGAAAGTCATGATGCCAATGAGGGACGGCATC
>JAAEMV010000394.1 GCA_024225195.1 Planctomycetaceae bacterium
CGAAGCCTCTACTTCAGCTTTGTTCAGTTGAGATTCGCTTGTTCTCGGGATTTCGTCATCCGCCGTCGATCGATTATCAGTGTTGCATCCCAGTAGCGTGCAGAGTCCGATGCAAAAGAACACAATCAGATGAAACCGAATCCACCTATTAATCATCCAAAACTGTTTGTCCATAATTTATACTCAGTTGTTGTTAATTCGTATTGTCAGATTCCGCTTCGAAAAAGGGTGAAGCGGGAATGTTTCAGGCCAATTCATTGAGACGGTAAATGTCTCGTCATTAAGATTGGAAACTAGCTGTCGTCGGGGTTTCCAATCCCTGAAAACAGACTCATGCTGGTGCCGTCGAACTCGAGGCCGTTCCAAGCTGGTCGCTCGAGACTTCCACTAAACCAGTAGAGTCGTGTTCGCTTGCTTGATTTGTCGCAAACGTATTTTTCAGGTTGACCGTCCCATTCGGGGCTGCCCAGTAAGTCCGGTCTGCTTTTAAAGAACCTGTCAATTTTTTGATTGTCAGTTTCGGAAACACCAGTTTCAACAAGTGACCACTCCAGATTTTTTGCCGTAATGGTTAATGGTGGCTGAAATTTTTTGATAATTGGTTTGGGTTTTTCACATCCAATTGAAACCGAAAAAATACACGCCATGATTAGCACCAAAATTTTCGCGTGGCAGCGCCCGGATTGAGGAATGACACGCATATCACTCATCTCCTTTGATGCAATACAAACGGGTTCCGGTACGAATCAAGAATCCATTTTTGTCAGCAGCGACTCCGTAGACCATCGGATCACGAGAACTGTCCTTCGAGCCGCGTCGGTTGGCAGCAAACTTTTCAGCCATCTTGGTTAGTTCGTCACGGTCAAGTTGTCCGTTAGCGTCGAGGTCGATATTTTCCATCGCGGAACGGAGTCGTTCCGGAATTTCATCACCGCTTAATTTTTGATCCGCATTGGCATCTGATTTTAGATAGCTTCGAACCATTCTCGAAGCACGATCTCCTGGCGTTGAATCGGCTGATGCATCCGGTTTGTGGGACTCATGAGCGTCTTGTTTTTTGTCGCTCGGGTGCCCGCCTCCATGGCGACTTCCTCCATGACCACTGCCTCCATGACCTCCGGCAGTTTGCTGGGACGGGTAGAATTCTTGGTATTTGGAAGGAGAAGGAGGATTTTCTTGATCCCAGAGTTGGCTCTCGGCTATTTTTTCAAATTTGTCACCTGTTTCCAGAACTACGGTCGTTCCGTTCTTTCCAAAAATGAAAAGGTGATTCCCATTTGCCACCGGAGATGCCCAACACTCGAAGCCAAGTCGTTGCCGATAGAGCTCCTCTCCGGTGTCTTTGTCGAGGCAGCCAAGGATTCCGCTCTTGTTAATCAAATAGACATAATCGCCGCAGACGACCGGGCTGGCATAGTGGGTAACGCAACGATCGCTTCGCCACCGAACGCCTGGGACGGTTCCTTGTTCATCTAAGTTTAAACAGAGGTTGCTTTTTGCTGCCTTTTCAACTGATCCAAATTCGGATTGACGCGCTCCCAGATAGAGCTTGTTCCCGTCGATTGTCGGTGATGGGACTGAGTTGCCCTCTAGGCCCGTGATCTCCCAGACTTGTTCACCTGAATCGGCGCGAAATCCAACAGCGGATCCCTGAGAGCTGATGATGACTTGCTCACCCATTGCCGAATCATAAAGAACAGGCGAACTCCAAGAACTCCCCGAAGGTCGCTCGGTCTTCCAAGCTGTATTTCCATTGGTTTTGTCAATCGCGATCAAGGCGGACGGCCCACCATGCTCTAAATTGATAAACAGATATTTTGCAGATTGGGTTGGAGAACTGCCAAGCCCGTGTCTCGACTGTATTTCACCTGTTTCCTCCACCAGATTCCGCTTCCAGGCAAGTTTGCCAGTTTCAAGATCTACGGCAATCAAGTCTCCAGACTCATAAAACGCATAGGCGTGTTTTGAGTCCACCATCGGAGTAGGAGCGGCTCGGGAAAACATATAATTGGACGGTCCCGGTAGTGAATTCTTTTCAGATAAACTCCACACGGTAGTTCCATCAACACGAGAGAGGCATGTGAGCACGTTCTGCTCCTTCTGAGGCCCAGCGACGCTGGTCAAAATAACGTAATCCGGTGTTGTTACGGGACAGGATTGTCCATATCCGGGTAGGTCAACCACCCAGTCGATTCCCTGCTCAACGGACCATTCCGTCGGAAGTGAGACTTCCTTGTTTACTCCGCTGCTACCGCTGTTTCGAAAACTGCTCCACGAACCACTTGCGTTATCCGAGGTATTTGCAATTGGACTATTTTGGCTGTAACCGGACCTCGGATTGAAGTTGAGAACGGTCAGCAAAAGACACAAAACAAAGCAAGATTTATTTATCAGTTCGAACATTAAAATTCTCCCAATACATCGCCATCATTTCTCTGAAACACATCTCGCCAGATTCCTAAATCGACGGACTGTGATACGAACCTAGAACTGCCATCGCAGAAGCTAACATTAACGCCACCGGGGTGGTTGCTTCGAGATGCTGATATGCAATCTCCATGGAAATGAAAATCAGGTTGGGGAGAATTGGGAGCAAAGAACCCGTTAATCATGCTGTGGTAAGGTAGGTTTCGAATCCACTGACCAGCCCTTCTACCTTCGTAAGATGTTGGCGTCCTGGTTACGAGGACTTCCGCCGTGACAGACCCGGGCCTGCCACCCCTGACTCGAGCCTGTTGAATCTGTGCGTCAACAAGTTCCGTTGTCGGATTGCCCCTTAGGCCAAACAACGTTTCCGCGAATAGAATTGTGTTGGATGTTCCGTCAGTAATCTCAGAGAACGTAGTTTCCGAGCCCTTCCAAAATATTCCGTCGGTCGGCTGTGCGGTGACGTAAAGCACGCCTGTTGCGGTTCCACTGTTTCCAAAATAGTTGGAGCCTGCCCACACAACTCCGTTTTCCTCGTAATTTGCATCCCCATCATCACTTGGGCATTCCAAAACAGGAATTCGTTTATCAACGACCGCGGTGTACATCGGATTTAGCGACGGTGCCCAGGGGCGGCCGCTTAAAAGATTCTGATTAAAGTCAATAAGTGATTGGAGATTGCCCTGCTCGACAAAGGGCAACGTTTTGGAGATCAGGGAATAGCCTTCTAACGAGCTCGCTGCAGAGTCAGGGAAGTGCCGGTGTGCGCTCTCAAAATTGTGTGCGGCCAGTGCAAGTTGTCTCATGTTATTAGCGCATTGCGTGCGCCGTGCTGCTTCGCGAACTTGCTGCACAGCGGGTAATAGCATGCCAATCAGGATTCCAATGATGGCAATCACGACAAGTAGTTCCACCAAAGTAAAAGCCGATCTTTTGGATCGGTTGGGGTGATTGTTCGTTATCATATTTCTCTTTCGTAAATTTGTTGATTAAGTTGCTGCGTCCTAGGTAGCAACGCGTACCAATGCTGGTCGGTAAGAAATCAAAACGCGAAGGAAGTGATCCAACCAGGTAAGTAAGGACGCAGCAGCTGATTCCATCCGATTTCCTGCAGAGGTAGAACCCTGTTGATAGCGAACGGCAGCTCAAAAAGTTTCAGTTTAAAAAACCGGAAGAAAGAGAAACGCGGGCGGGCCGCGTGATTCATTGAAATGTCGAAACGAAGATCTGCTTTGTGAGTTTGGCCTTTGACCAGTATAAATAGCCGATTCGTCGACGTTATAAGTCGAATCGAAAACCGCTGCAGTAAATACGTCAAAGAAGTCGCAAATCAAACAATTGCCATCCAAAGCCGCTTCATCGATCTCAACCAGATCATTTTTAGTCGTTGTAGATCCAGATGTTTTAGAGCAACTGCAATGGCAACATTGGGTGGTGTCGTGAAATCCAAACCAGGAAGCGTGATGTAACGAATCGCCTAGATTCACTAGGAGTATTTGCGCAACAATTAGCGGGAATACGATTCGTAGTCTTTGCATTGTTTTTAGAGAAGAACTCGTTGGTGGATAACCGGACGAGTCCTAAGGGTAAGTAGATGCAAGGAATTTGCAAGTGCAGTGCAGATGCTTTTATTTGCAATAGTGAAAGAATATGGCTTGCTCTACCTCGAAAGGAGTGGTTGACTGTTGGGCTTTAATGGGCAGTGAGCTTCAGTTCGCCGCGCTTCAACTGATTGCCTGGTGTGAATCCGTTTCAGTTTCAAAGAAAAATTTCACGTACCGATGTTGGAGGACGTTGCAGAGTTTTAAGCAAACCCACAGTTGGTGCTGTCAGCTGTTTGGCACGTTTAGATGAACCTACTTGTCACTTCAAGATAAAGTGTTGTCGCAGGGATCTTGTTGGATTTTTTGTTAGCGAGTTGGTTCGAGGAGAGGCATGTCGCGGATGATAGCATCAAGAATGCGAACTGTTAGCGAGTTTCCCGACAGCGGATTTGTTTTGGAAAATTAAGGTAACAGCGCGCAGAAAAACCCATTCCGAAGGTTGTCTGGTGTTTTTGGAGACAAAAGCCAGTGACTGAGAGGTCGAAAGTGATTTTAGATTAACCGCAGTCGTTGCACTGTCCGCGAAGAAGAATTTCGGTGACTTCGCCAAATTCTTGGCTTAGCCTCATGCTGCCTGCAGTAAGTTTGATCTCCACCATGCAGGAAACCGAACCGCAATCAACGCAGACGAAATGGGGATGCACCGTGCCGTGTTCTTCATTTTCCGTAACCAATTCGAACCGCCAGACTCGATCTCCGAGTTCTGTTTTTCTGAGCAGGCCGGCGGTTGCCATATCGTTTAGGTTCCGAAAAACTGTCGCTTTATCAACGCCTAGGCCTTGGAGTTCTTCGGAGACCTCCGCGTGTGTCAGTGGTGACGTCGCTTCTTGCAGGAGTTTGAGTGTTGCAATTCTTGCAGGGGTTGCCCGCAATCCTGCCTCTCGAATAGCCTGCTTGACGAATTCGGATTGATCTGACTTTGGATGATTCATGATTGGCAATAAATAATCACGTGTATTTGAAATAAAGTATACCACACTTTATTGATTTATCATATTGGATTATGTCGGGTGGATTGAAGCGTAGGCTCGTTTTCCCGTTCGCCTGTCGGTTGCTCTCAATCTGGGTTTGTTAGCAAGTGGTGGCCTAGGCCGGTAAATTTTAACTCGTCCTCGCGTTCAGTACTTGGGGAAGTATGTGATTCAAGCGTAAACGATCTTGCGTGAGTTAGATCAATCCATCGTGGGTTTTGTTCGAATAAACGTTAAGTGACCATGCACCAATGGATGACTTTTA
>JAAEMV010000395.1 GCA_024225195.1 Planctomycetaceae bacterium
ACGAATTTTGATAATCATCGACGATCTCATGGAAGAGGCGAGTAAACGGAGCGATGTCAAGCACTTGTTCACGAGAGGACGTCACGAAGATATCAGTGTTATCTTCTTGTCGCAGAATGCCTTTCACAAGGGGATGCACTTTCGAGAGATGTCGCTCAACACAGACTACTTCGTTATCTTCAAAAATGTGCGGGATGCGAGCACGATTTCTCACATCGCCAGCCAGATGAACACCACGCGTTTTCTTCCGTTAGCCTACAAAGACGCCACGATGGACAAGTACAGCTACCTACTCTGCGACTTACGATCCGACACCGATGATCGGGTGAGATATAGAACAAATATTTTCGATAACGAGCGCGTCATCGTGTACCAGCCAACTGATTCTATAAATAGCTCAAGAAAACGTCGAGGTTAATCATTTCAAGAAAAACGATTAGCATGTGCAGACGACGGAATAATGAGCACGCGTATGAAAAAGTATCGCACTGAGCTAAAACTGATCGGAAGTTGTAATAAGGATACTCAAAAGAGTTTGTTCAAGCACGCCAACGAGGAATTTATTAGGGCCATCGTTGACGCTGTTTGGACAACATTGGATAAGAAAGTACCACTACGACCGAAACAAAAGGCAAAGATACTAAAACAGGAGAAGTGTCTGAGAAAGATTGCCGATAGGGGCAGAACGATTGAACAAAAACGCCGATTGCTGTGCAGGCAAGAAGGAGGAAACGCCGCTATCGATTTAATCAACATTGTGAACGAGCACTTCTGAAGTTATGAAAAAACTGGTGCTGGTACCCGAAGCTCGATTTCGGGCTCTAAGCGATGGTGAGATGAC
>JAAEMV010000396.1 GCA_024225195.1 Planctomycetaceae bacterium
ATGGACTGATAGTTACACTATAAAACCCGCGAATCCAAATGGAGTGGTTAGTTATATTGAACGTAGCGAGACACCGCATGAACGCTCCCAGCAAATCATGGGCGGAGGTCAAACAGACATTTTTGTTCACCGGCTCAACATGGCATCGGGCATGAATGACTTTTACCACGAGAGTGATAATTTAGTGTCCGTATTGGAAAAGGACGGACAGACTGCTTATCTGCATCCAGTCGCCTGTAATCGCCCGGGCTGGGTTTCTTATCGGTACAAATTTCCAAAAGGAATCGTGGGGGCATCAATAGGAAATGGGCTTAACCTGCTACGAGAAGAAAGCAAGGGCGGTATTAAGGTTCGATTTCGAACATCAGAGACGGCGCCCGAGTTAGACAATTGCGAGTGGCATGAGATATACGACGGTGCTGAATCGACTGCTCAGCCAATATCACATGACGCGCTTCCGGGGCGATTTGACGTCAGTGATTTGCTTTCCGGTGCAATCGATGTCGAAATAAAATACTGGATTCAATCACCTGAAGAACCAACCTATTACGAACAATTGGCTAGGACGGTCGATACTATAAGTCAGACAAATCGAACGCTGGAGTTTGCGGTTACCTCTGGCGGCAGGCTTGAATCAATGCGTCAATTCTCGACGGTACCTGCTTCTTTCCGACACCCGCTGCTCTCCTTTCGAGTCATGGCGAAAGCTATTGTGCCGAATCAAGATTAAGTAACACCAGATCGCGTGTCTCGATACCACAGGCTGATAAAGATTGGAACTAAGACAATGATAGCCCATTGATACGCAGAGAGCCCACCAGCCCAATCGATCTCAGGCCGCAAAAATTCTGTGAGAAACCGAAATCCAAAATAGGCCAGGAAATAGACCTTTATTAGCTGGCCTTTTAGAACTCCATTTTTGAGCATCCAGAACAGCAACCCTGCCATTAGCAGATGGAACGCTGCCTCGTAAAGTTGATTGGGGTGCCGACTAAGCTGGTCAACCCTAGGAAATACAACTCCCCAAGGCAGTCTAGTTTCAACGCCGTAACAGCAACCACCAAAAAAACATCCAAGCCGTCCAACGCCAATTGCAATGGCGACAGGGACGGCAAAGGTGTCGCCTGTTTTTGTTTTAACCCCCCGAACCCATTTGCCCAACTCGACGCCGAGATAGCCTCCAACGAGGCCAAGCAGAACCGTTTTTCCGCTAAATAATATGGAGCCCGCATTGTGAAGCAAATCTTGAGACAAAAGCACGAACGGTAATTTCGCAAATATGATCGCTAAACAAAATCCTGACAGCAAAATAAATACTTTATCAGGTGCCGAAAGGTTGATTCGATCGGCGGTATATTTTGAGGTGTATTTGGACGCGACAGCACCCGCAATGCAACCAAGTAAAGTAAATAGTGGATAGTACATCGTTTGGATTTACTGCTGCAGAAAGGTCTCGACAATTAAGAAGCAAAGACAGTTACGAAATTTAAAACACTTCCGAAATCATTTACAAGCCTGTCAATCGATTTGGACTAGGGTATTGTCCGGCGTTTGTGTTAGTTCAGGAAGAGCAACATGTCCATCGCGATAAAGAACGTTGTAGGCCGAAAATGGAATGAGGTGGCCCGATGGCAATATGTGGTGAACGCAAGATTTCATCAATTGCCGAATGTCAAAGTTATAGGCGTCCATAAAAGAAGTCGTCGTGATTCGGAGCATGTGTTCGGGCTCCAGTTCCAACTTAAGCGCACTGTTTAAAAAATCCTTCGCTAGAGAAACGGTGTTGCCTGCGGAAAGATCCGTTTCAGAATCAGAATTATTCGCCTGCAAGTGCTGGGCAAACAAACCTAACGCACTATCTATTTGCTGTGGATCGGCACTGCCCAGTCCACATCCGAAGGCCTCTAGAACGGTCGAAATTAATTCCTTGGCTCTCGGTCGGTCAAACGTTATTCGACCGGATAATAAATCAATATGTCGCTCAATGTCAATGAATCGAGCTAGCGGGGCAAATTCTAAATCCGGAGCAAACCGTCGATAGGTATACGCAAGCGTGTGTCCGTTGGGGTGCGCGCAGGGCAGTGGCGAGAAATCAGAAGCACGCCACTTGCCGTTCGTTTGGGATTCGAGGCCGTGAAGAATGTCAGGAAACGTAATCCGTTGCTCAAGTTCGTCGGGAAGAAAATAGCGGCCCGTGTAAGTCGTTGGCTGGAAACTTACGCCAGTGATCCAAGGTCGCTGAACTGCAAACTCTGTGATCGCCCCCATTTCGTGATCGTTAATTCCTGCTTGCAACGTACAAACGAGTGTCGTTCGGATCCCCAATTCCCCAAGCCGATCGATAGCCTTAAGTTTTGTTTCGACGAGTGAAACGCCACGCAGGGCTTCCGTTTGCACGTCTTCGAACGAATCAAACTGGAAATAAACTTCGCATCGCGTTCGATAAGATGCAAGGAATTCGGCAAACTTTGGGTCCTTGGCTATTCGCAACCCATTTGTGTTGATCATGACGATATCGATCGGCTGATCGCACGCATATTGAAAAATTGTCTCGAACTCAGGATGAATCGTTGGCTCACCGCCTGAGAGTTGTAAAATCTCTGGTTGGGTTTCAACCTCAACGAGACGGTCGATGGCGCGTTTGCATTCTTCCACAGTTAAGTGGGTTCCGCCAGGACCACTGGCGGCGAAACAGATGGGGCATTCAAGGTTGCAATGAGAAGTGATCTCCAGCAGACCGATGCAACTGTGTTGCTCATGTTCGCTACAGACGCCACAGTCATAGGGGCAACCAAGCTTTGGCGTTATTCCAAACTTGGTTGGTTGTTTACCGGGTAAAGTAAATTCATTTCGATCAAAAAGACTGGCGTCGCTACATACAAAGTCCTCCCGAACTCCATGGTCAGCGCAAAACTTCCGAAAATAAACGCGGTTTCCTTTTGTAATTATTTTAGCATCAACCACCGCTAAACATTGAGGGCACAGACTTTTGGTCGTGCCGAGGAAGTTGTGTTCACGGTATTGATGCATTCGTATCACTCAAAGTTACAATTGGACGACTGAGGGAAACAATAATTGATTATCTATTGCTTGGGTGTAAACCATGCAATTAAACCTTTTCCACCAACCAAAAGAGCTGCAAACATAGAAAGCAGTCCCGCTCCACAGCAAATAAGCAGCAATAATTGACTGCTAACTCCACTGCCAGCGATTAAAACTCCGACACAAGTGACGAAAAAGGCTATCGCTGCTAACAAAATAGAACTTAAAATCAAACAAAACCAAGCGAACAATTTTACGATGATATTAACATTTTTAGGTGGAACTTTCTTCTCTTCCACCTTTGCGTCGAAATCGCTTGCGACTGCGTATGGATTAAGAACCTCTTTATCATCAGGCTTGTTAGAGTCTTTCATCATTAAAATGTTTCAACAGTAGTGCGTAGCGAACTTGATTAATGGGAGATTTCAGTAACCGAGTCAGCAGTCTAGAGGATTGGAACGTCGTTTTATACTGAGTTAAACACGCTTGCATCGCTTTTAAGTGCATTTTAAAAGCATAGCGAGATCCGGACTTTCGGAGTTGTTTTTTTATTGGAATGTAGAAATTTGCTGAAAAACCGCACCTCTCAAGTGTAATTACTGCCGATTTCATAAAGGATCCTACGAATTAAATGATTGCAAAAAATGTCCAATATTGAATTGCTGTTTGAGGAAGCCGTGCAGAAGCACCAAGCGGGTGATCTGACAGGAGCCGCGGTCGGGTATGCTGCGGTATTGAAAGAGAATTCCCGTCATGCTGATGCTTGGCATTTTGCGGGTTTGATTGCTCATCAAATGGGCAATTCCAATGACGCGTTGCAGCAGATTAAATATGCCATCGAAATTGATCCGGCCAATCCCGAGTATTATTCGAATCTGGCTTCTATTTTTAATTCGATGAAGGAACAGGAATCTGCGTTGGTCTCTGCCAAAAAGGCGATCGAAATTTCCCCAGAATTCGCCCCAGCCTTTTTTCAAAAGGGAATCTCCCTTGGGAAGCAGAATAAAATCAGTGAAGCATTGGTCAGCTTTTATGAAGCTTCCAAGTTTGGATTTTCAGAAGTTCAAGTTCTCAACGAGACTGCGAGGCTTAAGCAATTTCAGGGAGATTTTTTAGGAGCAATTGAGGATATTCGGCGTGCATTGGCAATCGATGCAGACAATCCGCAAGCCTATTTTCAATTGTCACAGTTTGTCAATCTTGGAGAATATCAGTTCACTGATATTCAATTAAGCTCTTTGCGTGCGTTCTTGGAAATGCCCGAATTGAGTTTAGTGGCATCGAATCGGCTCAATGTTGCTATGGCTGTACATTTGGAGAAGGAAAAAGAATTTGCCAGCGCCTTTGAACACTATTCCCGGGCTGCCGATGCATCGCATGCGTTGGGTAAGGCGCAGGGACTCCAGTTTGATAGTGATCAAAGCCAAACGGTGATTGATGATTTGACCGAGTTTTTCACATCAGAGACGATCCAAAAGTTTGCTGAAAATGGTAACCCGAGCGCGGCACCTGTGTTTATCGTTGGCATGCCGCGGAGTGGCACGACGTTGGTTCAACAAATGCTTTCCCGCCATTCTCAAGTTGAGGCCGTTGGAGAACTTGAATCGCTGGGGGATTTAGTTTCTTCTCGGTTTGGTGATGCAAGCCAGGTTCGCTTACGAGAAATATTTAAAACGTTGGATGATTTTTGGATTCGGGCCAGTGCTCAAGGCTATATTGACCAGTTAACTCGATATACCAGTTTTGATGATTTAGGTGAGGGTGGTGGTGCTGATTTTTCAAAGCGATTTATTGATAAAATGCCAGCGAACTATTTTCATATTGGTTTTATTACCATGATGTTTCCCAATGCCCGCATAATAAATTGCAGACGGGATCCGCGAGATGTTTGCCTCTCATGTTATTTTCAGTCATTTAGTGACGTGCAGCTTCAATTTAATACATCGCAATTTGAATATCTTGCGACGCTCTATCGAAATTATTCGCGGTTGATGAATCATTGGCGGTCGGTTGCCCCTGCGGCTGTGTTTGATGTGTCTTATGAAAATCTTACTGAATCGCCGGAGGATGTAATTAAACCCGTCGTTGAGCATCTTGGTTTGGAATGGGAGAGCAGTGTCCTTGAGTTCCATAATAGCGATCCGGTGGTGACTACGGCCAGTTCGGTACAGGTTCGAAGACCGATCTACAAAACATCTCGGAATAAATGGAAACGTTACGAGTCGCAATTGGGAGAGTTCTTCAATTTGATTGCACCTGAAATCGAGGATTTTGAAGCCAGGTCTTTATAGTCTCGACGTTCGTTTGCAAACTAAGAATCCTTTGCACTATGAAGTTTTGCCTGTTTTCCACTTAATCGCAAGAATTTCGGTGGTTGGGTGCAAGTTGGATCGCTGCAATATGAACTTGATTTAGAAAAGTAGCGAAGACGGTTTGGGTTGTATTACAATGTAAAGAATCGTCAGCTCGAATCGGCTATTGTTTTTACGTTAAGAAGTTTTTGGAACCAACTGATATGATCGCAAATCAACAAAGCGGGAATCGGAAATCACGCCGTGACTTTATAAAAACGAGTGGTGTTCTTGCCGCTGGAAGTAGTTTTCTGATCTCTGGTACCAAGGCATCTGGAAATATCATTGGAGCCAACGACCGAGTGAGAATGGCGGTGGCAGGGCTTAATGGTCGAGGGGGAGCACACATTGGAGGCTGGAATGGGCAAAAGAACGTAGAGGTGGTCTCTCTCATCGACCCTGACCAAAACGTTTTGGGGAAAAAGCTCGAGAAGCAAAAAGGGGCGAAAGGCTATGCCGATGTTCGTGTCGCGCTTGAAGATAAAAACCTCGATGGCATCTCGATTGCCACTCCCAACCACTGGCATTCTTTGATGACGATTTGGGCTGCTCAGGCGGGCAAGCACGTATACGTTGAGAAACCGATGAGCCACGACATTGCAGAAGGAAGAATTGTCGTCGAAGCTCAAAAAAAATATAACGTTGTTATTCAGCACGGTACCCAGCGAAGAAGTTCTGCTGGTATTGCAGGTCTGCATGAAGCTCTAGAATCAGGTGATTTGCCTCGATTAAAGATTGCCTACGGTTATTGCTGTAAACCACGTGGTGGTATTGGAGTCAAACAGGCAACGTCAGCGCCTCAAAATCTCAATTGGGATCTTTGGAAAGGGCCCGCCGTAATTGATGAGTACCATCAAAATTACGTTCATTACAACTGGCATTGGTTTTGGAAAACAGGGAACGGCGACCTCAACAACCAAGGGACTCATCAATTGGATGTTGCTCGATGGTCAATTGACAGCGACCAATCTCACCCTGTTCGAGTAATGGCTATCGGTGGTAGGTTCCAATGGAAGGATCAAGGCGAGACGCCCAACACGATGTTTGGGATCGCTGAATATCCAAATGGTCAGTACGTTTTGTTTAATGTTCGAAACGTCAATTACAAGGGCTACAAACACCAAGTCTTCAATGAATATTACCTTGAGGATGGCAGTGTAATCACAGGCGAAAATAAATATAAAATTCGACGACCGGGGAAGAAAGCGGAAGACCTTGCGGTCAAGCCCGGCAAGGTAACACCTGGTGGCAATTGGGGGAGCTTCATTGCTGCTGTACGGGCGGCGGATCCAAATATGGCAAACGGCAATGCTCTTGATGCTCATTACGGATGTGTAATGGGCCATCTCATTAACAATTCTTACCGACTTGGCAAACAAGTTCCCTTCAATGAAAAAGCTGTGTCATTTGGAGACAACAAAGACGCAGCTGAACATTTCTTAAAATTGCATGAGATTATGCAGGGCGGGGTTGGGATTCCAAAGGATAAAGCTGAGTATACGGTTGGGCCTTGGTTGACCTTCGACTCGAAGACTGAGCGGCACATCGGAGACCATGCAAAAGAGGCGAATGCACTTCTTAAGGATCAAAATCGTCCCGGTTTTGAAGTTCCAGATTTGAAAAACATCTAATCTCATTGTTGCCGCTAAAAAACACTTGGCTATCAATTCACCTGACCATTCGTTGGCGGGCGATGCGTGGGTAGGTTTGAATAAATTAGCGAATTGCAAATTCATTTAACGCTCCTCAAGATCGTATTTTAACTGTTTCCCGTTGAAATACGGATGAAGAATCATTTTTAACTTCATCACAAAAAACGCAATTTCAAAAACATTTGGCCTGATGAATTTTATAGAATGGGCTTGGGTGCGAGCGTTTATCACTTGGCAAAGTTAACTTGTTTTGTGATTACTGCGACTCACTGCCTGCATCAAAAGTTAAGTACAGATTGTGTTACCACCAATTTAGGTTGGGTAATTCAAATTCAAAAGAGAATTCGGGTACCAATGAATTATTGTCGATTTGCGGTCGCTTTACTTGTCTTTCCTTGGATTGGACTGGGGGTCGGTTTATGTGACGACATTCCCCCTCATGCTGTTTTTGTTGTGGGCACTCCCCACTACAGTCCTGAACGATCGATGCCGGTTCTGGCGTCGCATTTACAAAAGCTGGGATTCAAGACGACGATCCTAAGATGCGTCGGAAACCCGGAAAAAAACCCGGACGGAATTCAGGGGTTGGAGGCTTTGGAGTCGGCAGACGTTGCGGTCTTCTTTGTTCGATTTTTGACTCTCCCCGACGCTCAGTTGCAATACATCGATCGGTATCTAAAATCCGGAAAACCCATTGTTGGCTTCCGCACATCATCCCATGCGTTTGCATATCCAAAAGGTAGCGAGAACTTTCATTGGAATGACGGTTTTGGGTTGAAAGCCTTGGGTGTCAAATATGAAACCCACCTGACCGGTAAAACAACGGTATCTTTGAACGGTGCTGGCAACAAACATCCGGTGTTGTCGGGGCTAAATTTTAAAAAACCGCGGGTTGCGACCGGCACGCTCTACCTTGCGACTCCACCTGCCAACGCGACTGTTTTGTTGAACGGAACCGGGCAATCGAAAAAGGTCGGTAAAGTTAGAAATGCTTTTGGAACTCATGAGTTAACTGCAACGATGCAAGAACCCGTTGCCTGGGTATTCGAAAACGAATTTGGCGGGAAAGTATTTGGGACGACGCTGGGTCACTGGGAAACCTTCAATGACGCTCGTTTTGTCCGCCTATTCGTAAACGCCATTTGCTGGTCTGCCG
>JAAEMV010000397.1 GCA_024225195.1 Planctomycetaceae bacterium
ATTGAAAATTTCTCCTGATCAGATAACGCCTGGTCAATATCAACTTTTTGAGCTCGGCGAAATCAATCTGACCACGGAGGACAGCAAGATTTGGTTTGGACGCAGCTGGGCGACCAACTTGGAAATCGGGTCGCAGTTGTTTTTTCCCGGAGAAAAAAATCACTGGACAGCGTGGGTATCGCTGAAATTTCTAGGGCCCAGTTACGGTGGTGAGGGAGAAAATCAGGTTCTCTGCGATCGTGTGATTTTAGTGAAGTCGAAAGATTCTCCATAAGTCGGAAGGGACCATCAGGTGAATTTGGCGGTGTTAATTTGAGCCGTGAAAGGGCTCTTAAATGCCAAGATCCGCAATGAGATCTTCGCAGCTGACTCGTTTTATCAACGATTTTTATTGCCGCTGTTCGGTAGGCTTGGGACGCCTAAAAAAGCAGCAACGAATTACTGCTCGAGCAGGAATTTCGCGATGTCGGGTCTCATGTTCTCCCAGTCCGCTGGGAAGTGGTGCCCGCCGTCGTGCGATTCAAATTTGTATTTCCAACCTGCCTGTTTGCTCTC
>JAAEMV010000398.1 GCA_024225195.1 Planctomycetaceae bacterium
AAATGATTTAATCAATTTGTCATTTGCTAATTCCCAAACCAAAACAGATTGATCCGAATATCCGCAAGTCATTAGACGTCCCGTTGGCGACAAACTCATCGCCGTCAGTTCGGCATCCGAGTGATCATGGGTGGTATGCAAGTTGTACTTGCCGTTTTCTCTTTTCCAAATATAAATCCTGCCGTCCCGACCGGAGGTTGCTAACCGGCCTCCATCGGCACTAAAGCTCAATAACGCTTCATCCGAGGCGAGAATGGGAAGCGAGTCAACCAGTTCATAACTATCAAGCGATAGAAACTGATACGGCAGGCCAGTTTCGGAATGGTTTTTAAAGGTAAAAACGCGTCCATCGGTCTTGAACGTATCTTTTATGTTCATTCCAAACAGTAATAAATTCGTACCTGGGCAGAACTCAACCGACATGATGTCGCTTTCGTAAGGCCCGCACACTTTTTCTGTAGTCTTACTCGAAAGATCCCATATGTAAATCTTATTTCCGAGATCCCCGCAGGCGAGCTTTGAACCGTCCTCTGAAAAACTTAAACAAGTGGGGGTTTCCGTGGTTCGAAACTGTGCGATTTTTTCATGTCCATCCACCTGCCACAAATACACACAATTATCTCGGCCGGAGGTTGCCAGCCATTTCCCATCTCGGCTAACAGTTGAAGTTTCAACTGCATTAGCGTGACCGTATAGGGTGCTTTGACTTGAATTAAACTCGGACCAGAGATAATCAACCTCCCAGCCACCTTCACCGTCCTGGCTCAATTGATTAAGAATCCCAATCGCATCGGTCGCGGCCCCCATTTTCCAATGGTTCCATGCCAAATTCAGTTGGACTGAAAGTAATCGACTGCGAAGCGTCTGCTGTGTTGCATCTAAATTTGCATTTACTTCGCGGAGCCTAACCCGATCTCGCTCGCTTTTCTGTGCAGCTGCACGAGCATTCACCCCTTCTTCCAAGGCCCAGATATAGGCGATGCTGGTAGCGACAATTCCCGCAATCAATAAGACAGCCACGGAAGATATCGATGCCACGAGGCCACGGTTACGTTTCACGAACTTTCGAAGCGAATAAATCGTGGAATGGGGACGGGCTAAAATCTTTTCATTACCCAAATACCTTTTTAGCTCTAAAGCTAACGCATTGGCCGTCTGGTAACGATGTCTGCGGTCTGACTCCAAAGTTTTCATAACGATACAGTCGAGATCGCCTTTGAGTTGAGACGCCAATTCGTCTACCCGACCGCTTCTATTAATCAGCGTTTCTGAATCATATTCCGATACGCCTCGGATTTTCACGCTTGGCTTAGGCGGATCATTCTCACGAATAATCTTCAATGCTTCTAGCAATGGCATTTTCTTAAGATCGCCATCATCAAGCGGAGTGACACCGACCAGCAGCTTATAGATCATTACTCCGAGCGAATAGATATCGCTTCGCGTATCGACATCGACATTGGAAGTCTCCGCCTGCTCAGGACTCATGTACTGAATCGTGCCAACGACCTTGCCAATTTCCGTAAACAGTGTCTTGTCCGTAAGCGTCAATTCGTTGACTTGAGATTTTGCCAGCCCAAAATCAATAACCTTGGGAACAGGCACGCCGTCATACTCAGTTACCAAAACATTGGAATGCTTAAGGTCACGGTGAATGATCCCTTTTTGATGCGCATGTTGAATCGCTTTACAAACGGGGATCATTAACTCCAGTCGCTGGTTTAAACTCAGCTTTCGACTGTCGCAGTATTCGTTTAGCGGGACCCCATCCACCAGTTCCATTACAAAATAAGGATGGCCGTCAACAGTCGTTCCTGCATCCAGAATTTTGGCAATATTCTGGTGGTCCATTAAAGCAATCGCTTGCCGCTCAGCTTCAAATCTTGCGTGCGTTTTTTTGGAATTGAACCGGTTGTTGGTTACTTTCAGCGCAACGCGGCGTCTAACTGGTTCATCTTGCTGAGCCAACCAGACAGTTCCCATCCCGCCAGTTCCAATTGCTTTGATTAATCGATAGTGGTCGATCACCATTTCTGGCGAACGCACCGGCGCGGTGGCTGATTTTAATTCGCCACTAGAAGTCTCGAGGGCGAAGTCTTTTGATACATCAAAACTCGTCGCGTCCAGCTGCATCTCAGCTGTAAGATCGCCGGATGGGCTTTCGGCCTGACTGCGGAGGACACGCTCAACGAGGATTGAAAATTCGTCGCCAAAATCCCGAATTTTATCGGGGGAGGAATCGGTTACCGGTCCGCGGCGCAATTGAATATCCAATGCGACGATTCGAGCAATTAGCTTGAAATCAGGCATCTCAATTGAATTCACGAATTTCTCAAGGAAGCCCGAGTCGTCATAATCGATCGCTTCGCGATAGCGATTAAGCAAATCTTGTATTTCGTCTTCCGAACGCGATTCCATAAGTTTGCGGCCCAGCGACTAAGAAAATGACCCGTCTGATAGTTTAACGCCCAATAAAGCATATGCAGGTGACTTATCCACATTTTCCACTGGCGAACTATCGAAATTAGGCCTAACTATCCTTAGTTTCGGTAATTTAGCGCAAATTTGAAACTGCAACGAAGCAGGTGAGCCGGTTTCCAAGCTTTTCTAGCGATCTCGCCCAAAATTGGACGGGCACCAATCTTGATCAGTACGCCAAGACACTCGTAAAGGCGGGCGAATTTACACGCAGCTCAGCACAGTCAAACTGGAACAGCCCAAAACAACCGCCATAGCGACGTTTTACAGGGCTTCTTTCGCAAAGATCAAACTGCAATTCGTACCGCCAAAGCCGAATGAGTTACTTATCGCATACTTAATATCCGCTTCCTGCGTCGTCTTAACCACAGGTAGATCCCCAACCAACTCATCTGGATCTTCGAGATTGATGTTGGGAGCGATGAATCCATGTTGCATCATAAGAATCGTGAAAATCGCCTCTTGTGATCCAGCGGCTCCCAGC
Organism: Planctomycetaceae bacterium; assembly: GCA_024225195.1. Classification (GTDB taxonomy): domain Bacteria; phylum Planctomycetota; class Planctomycetia; order Pirellulales; family Pirellulaceae; genus Mariniblastus. The sequence goes on from JAAEMV010000398.1 coordinate 2,963, forward strand.
GCGTGGCCGGTCATCGATTTCGTAGACGAAAATGGTGGAACATTCTCACCAAACACATTCATCACGCCCCGCAGTTCAGATGTATCTCCAACGGGCGTAGAAGTACCGTGCAAGTTGAGATAATCAATGTCACTTGCTTGCAGACCTGAATCCTTCAATGCCTCAGACATGGCCTGCTGGGCACCGACGCCATTGGGCACGACCATCTGATCACCATCGCAAGAAGCCGCCGCTCCCGCTACGACAGCATAAATAGTCGCTCCCCTAGCTTTCGCCGCTTCTAATTCTTCGAGAACCAAGATTCCAGCACCACCAGAAAAAACGAATCCGTCGCGGGCTTTATCAAGGGGACGAGATGCTCGGGTCGGATCGTCGTTGAACGCAGATGAGAGTGCATTCATGCCGTCAAATGACCCGGCAGCATAAATATTTACATCTTCAGATCCACCAACGAAGACGCGATTCTGTCGTCCAGACCGAATCGTATCAAGTCCCAGCATAATTGCGTGAGCCGAAGTAGCGCAAGCCGAAGTGATGGTATACGAATGGCCGTGAATTTGGAAAATGCTGCCAAGATTCGCCGATAACGATGACCCCATAATCAGCGGAACGTGATAGGCGCCTACCTTGGCGGCACCACGCTTATCAAGCCGCTGACACATAAAGTACACGTCCGTGATGCTCGCGCCGGCACCCGTTCCCACGATGATACCTGTGTCAGGAGATTGAACTTGCTCGTCAGTCAATCCGGAATGCGCAATTGCATCTTTCATTGCAGCAGCAGCAAGCAGTGCTGGTTGACCAAGAAAGCGACATACTTTCCGGTCAAATAATGCCTCAAGACCCTCGGTAGATATGTTCCCGGCGACTTGAGATTTAAACTTGTGCTCAACCCAATGAGGCCTAGTGGATACGATCCCAGATTTACCGGCTTTTAATGCCGCTGTGTTGACATCAATACCATTACCCAAAGCACTGTTAATGCCGAAACCGGTAACTGCGACTTGTCTATTGCCCATATTTAATTTTATCAATCGGGGACTCTCGTCCACCTTTGGTGTTTGTCAAATGTGTTTACACCCGGACTGCGAACGGGGCGTTCCACTGAAACCAATAGAATACCAAAACGAATTGGATTGGAAAAACGGGGGGAGCCAGTTTTCGTGGCTATTCCGGAACTTGGTAACAAAAAAAACGGGTTGCCTGCCCTAATTGCGTTTTTTTTGAGGTCAAAATGGCTATTTTATCACACTGTGATCTTGCTAGCTTCGTGCGTTCATAAAAACTTAATTCTTATGGACGCACTCCCCTTCCCCGAACTCACAAAAATACTCAGTGATTCGAAATCAAGCTGACGAAAAATGTAAAGATACACAAGGTTGGTTGACCCTGACGATTTGATTTCGAACTGCTTTCAGTCACTGGCCAAAAATTTGGTTTAGTTTTGGCAAGAGAACTATTTGTCGAGTCCGCTTCGAATCAAGGTGACGGTACTGGGACTAGCAATTTTTTCAACATAGAAATCGATTCGCTCCCGTTCCAATTTTGCTTTGGAATCCGGTTCAGCCGCAAGTTCTGCTTGAAACTGCTCAACTCTCTCTTTGACCGCTTTCCTTCCGGCAAGGTATTTCTCATTGGCCACAGGCCCATGACCGGACGCCAATCGATCACATTTCGACAAATCCTGGTTTTCAGGAACACGAGGTGCCGGAACCCAGTCACCAAGTTCAGCTAATTCCCGAAGCCTACCGGCCCATTCAAATAGGGCTAGATCTTCTTTGCTATAAGTTTCCCCGGCTTTCTCGGGCTTCGGAATCCGTGCCAGCAGTTCAGAGATTTTTGCAGTGCCGATCTTGTAGTGTTTTTTGTAAAAATGAATCCAAATTACCGCCTGATGAGCAACTAAAAATTCAGGGTGTGAAAGCCGGATGCTTTCCAAAATCTCGAGTGACTCGCTGATCTTACCTACACGAATCAACAAGATACCTGCGGCCAACATTGGGTCCGGCTCGCCACCGGCAAGCCTTTCTGCTTCGCTGGCCTCCGATCGAATTTCCGGTTCCTTAAAACCTTTTTGGCCAAGTTTTGAGAGAAGGTCGATCGTCGCCTGCCTAGCCGCGTCGGAAAGCCTGGGCGGCGTATCATCGGGAAGAATCAACTTAGGCCGTTGGGAACGCCCACTTGCTTTTGCCATCCCTTCTACCGATTCAATGACAAACGTCGTCAATTCAGTGGTCTCAATATCACTATCTCGCTGCTGATCCGCCTCCCCCGCAAAGGCTTTTGCGAGTGACAGGCCAAACAGACTTCTTCCTGGTTCTTCCGCTGAAGCCAAACCGGCCTCCCCTTCTCCGGAACTCGACAGAATGTAGGTTGATTTTGGATAACCACCACGTTTCGAAGCTTGAATCGATTCAACCATCGCCAATCCACCTGCTGACTTCTCCGAGCCATTAGCGCTACAGTCGAGCAATAATAATTTTCGACTAGGTGCGGACTCATCCAGTTGATCGATTAGCCAATCCAATGCTAACCCCGTCTCTTCCATTTTCGCAGGAACGAATTCTTTGGCAGCCAAATAGGAACGCTCACCCTTATCTAGGTAACCACGGGTCGTAATGTAAACGTAAAGTTCATCAGACGAACCAAGGCGGCCAAGCAAGTTAGGGATCTCATTCTTTAAACGAACCGAACTCTCATTTTCAAACACAGAAATCTGATTTGCTGGAACCGCAAACCGCTCAACCAAGGAAGTTTGCAGGGAACCCAAATCAGCATTAGCGGTTGAGTTTTCGGTGACCTTGTTCGAATCAAACGCCTGGTTGCCAATCAATATTACCCAACGTTTCTGATTTGGCGAGCGTGTCGCATCAAGTGAAATTAACGGCGGCATCGCATCATCCGGTGAATCATGACTCAATTCGACCGAGTCCCCAGGTCGCAGGTCTGTCAATTTGACCGCAACCCCTCCTAATTGAAGAGTTGTTTGTGGTGTGATTCTATATTGCTGTTTTTCAGTGGCATCGACGCTCTTGACGTCGATGGTGTTGCCCGAATAGTCGATCGATAAAATTCGTCCTAAATCTCCAAAATCACGATAGGCATCTATTGTTTTTATTTTTATGTCATGTCCGATCTTTACTTCATCCCCAACCTGGATATTCGCAACACTCAAAAGCTTTTCATCAATCGAGGCGAGACCATTCAAGGTAATCATGCAGGCAGGATCAATTGGCAACGTCACCAGTTGTTCCTCTTCACCACCGTTATTAACGCCAATCGTAATTGTCCCGTTCGGCGGATCGAGTTTCCTGATTAAACCCTCGATTGAAATTAGCCGAGTCGCCACTACTTTTAAGGCAACCATGCCGGATTCATCATCCGACAAATCAACGATGACCTCGTCGCCCTCTGCTAATTCTGCAATCGTTAACGGTTGGCCTTCGTTCTCAGTTTCCTCATTGAGACTGATCTCTGTTTCGTCAATTGCAGCTAATTCAAACACTTCTCCCTCGTCAGCCCCATCGTTTACGGAAAACTTGATCTTTCCGTTTTCTGAATCAACCAACGTCAAAACACCCTTGTGAGTTTCTGGCCGGAACGCGAACACTTCTAAAAAGCCGGCGGCGGTTTCAGTTCTAGGTCGAGTGTGAACGACGATTCGATCCCCCAGTTGCAGATCGCTGAGAAGGCGTTTCTTGCGATTTATAAGGACGCTATCGGCAGCGGTAAGTTTGTATTCCTTCCAATTACCAGATTGATCTAGCACAAATTTCTGATCGATTGGAAGTACATTTTTCACAACCCCTTTTACAGGGTCGATCACTTTCACAACCGGTTTGGGTGGCGGTTCCTGGATCGCCCAAAAGATCACCGCACAAATGATCAAACTCAGACTACATGCAATCGCCGCTTTAATTCGCCGTTTGCGAGTTTTCTGTTTGGCTAATTCATTCGCCTCTGCTTCGTCATCACGAATCGCTTCGCCAATTAATTTGGTGCCGCCAGTCAAGTCATCAATCAGCTCTTTGGCGGTGCCATAACGCTCGCTCTGCGGCTTCGCAGTTAGTTTTTGAAGAATCGAAGCCAAATCATCTGGTACTCCCTCGAGCACCGTTTGGATATCAGGGAACTTACGATCCGCTGAACAATGCCACATCATCCAAGCCATTTGCTTGTTGCTGCCAAAGGCGATTAAGTCTGGAAAAAGGGAATCAAATTCGGGGCCGATCATTAATTCTAGAGCTGAAAATCCAAGGGAATAGAGATCGCTCGCGGTTCCGACTTCTCCAAAATCCTCGGACACCAGCTCGGGAGCCATATACTTGGTCGTTCCCTTCAGTAGACCACCCTCTTCATCGCTCGCACGCCTCGCCAAACCAAAGTCACCCAACTTGACGACATCCTGACGACTCAACATTAAATTTTCCGGCTTTACATCACCGTGAGTAATTTGATTCTTGTGCAAACACTCTAATCCGCGAGCAACCTGCAGTAGCATTTCCCGAATATCTTTAACCGGCATCGGGCGGTCGCCATAGATCTGCTTGAGGTTCCCTTTCATGAGCTCAAGAACCAAGCAACCCTTCGATTTCATCAAATCGTAGATTGTGAGAATGTTGGGGTGCTCAACGTCAACCAGTAACTGGGCTTCTTTCCAGTAACGCGACAGTTTCTCTTTATCATCAAGAAACTTTTTACGTACCCGCTTAACAGCGACGCTTCGTCCTAGTTTTGTATCTTCCGCCGAATAAACCTTCGCATACTCACCCTCACCAATGAGCTCAAGCTTGTCGTAGCGTTTTTTTGATCGATCTTTCGCCATATCATTTTCGAAATCTTAGGGGAGTGTCCGCAAGTCAACGTGGACCGCATTAAAACTTTCTCTTTGCCCGTTTCTTCGCATCCTTCAGCAACAAAGAGACATCTTTCTCAAGTTCTATATCACCAACGGGACTACCCGTCAGTCCCGAATACTTTGTTAAATTTTCATTGTGGAACCGAAGCATTACTTTTTGGTAGTAACTCGATTCAGCAGAATAATCTCCGCGGGAGTACGCTCGCTGAGCTTCCCTTAGCTCGCGTTGATAAGGCTGCAACTCCTGATCTTCCCGAACCTGATAAAACCTGACCACATCCCCCCGAGCTTCCTCTACCTCTTGTTTTGCTTCTGGATGCCCCGATTCAATCAGGAACAGCATCCCAGCTGAACTGACAAGACTAAAACAGATCAGCAGCCCGATCACAATTGGATTGGATTTAAGCCCACCCTTCTCTGTGACACGAGGCTTCTCTTCATCAGCGAGCAACAAAGTCGGCAGTTTGCCATCTTTAGTAAGCTTGGGTTCAACCGTCTCTTGCTGAATAATCTTCGCCACTGTGGGCGTTTCGATAGTCTCCGCCCGCGCTAACTCAGTTTGAGTAGTGTCCTGATTCGGTTTTCCGGCAACTACTTCGGGTTCGACAGCAGTAACCGCAGATGGCACGCTTTCCGCTTTCTTTTTCGATTTGCGTTTTTTCTTAGGTGGCATCAGCGGGGAATCAGGCCGCTCAAGTTGGGTAACCGTCTCCGATGAATCCTGTCGCTCCTCAGCAACTCCCGCTGGCATCGGTAGAGCACGCAATGCAGGTTGTTTTAAAGTTCCCGAAGATTTCTTTTTGCCGCTCGATTTTGACTTCCGTTTAAGCTCATCCGGGATGAATTCCAAATCGCACTTGGGGCATCGAACCGGTCGGCCTTTAAGCTTCTCCGGAACGCCAAGTTTTCCACCACAATTTGGACAGTTTTCGTTTTTCATAACTCTTGTCTATTTGAGTTTGGCTTCAGACTATTAGAGACTTTCTCTCAATCATGAGCTAGTCAATGTTAAAACCAAAGATCAGAAAATTCAGTGCGAAAGGGCCGATAATCACGATCACCGTTGCCGCCATCACCAATACGCCAGGCAGCAGCATCTTTACCGCCGCTTCACCTGCAATCGCTTCGGCACGTTGGGATCGTTTCATTCTTAAAACGTCAGCTTGAGTACGGAATACACCAGAAAGCGGCGTTCCCAATTGTTCCGCTTGCAACATCGAACCGATAATACTTGTGATCTCATCATCTTGAAGCCGATCACGCATCGACTCAAAGGCTTGCCTTCGTGTCTTGCCAAGATTCATATCGGTTAACACTCTCGCGAACTCATGTGATAACGCATGTCCACGGTACTCTCCCACGGCCTGCTCAAGTGCGTGTAAAAAAGTCGTTCCCGCTTCCATTAAGAGCGTCATCAAATCAAGCATAAATGGCATCCGGCGCTTAATATTGGTAAGGCGAATCATTGCTTTGCGTCGGAGGTTTCTCCGCAGCAGGATGATAAACACGAACGTGAAAATCACGCCCATGACAATTCCAAAACCACCCATCCACTGAACGCATCCGACGATAATGAACGGCGACACCATCAATCCAATCAACTGCAACTTGGCGAGGTATTCCTCCGGCAGCCAGGTTCGCGGCAAACCAGCAGCTTGAATTTCACGGTAAATATTCGGCAGGAAATCCCGAAAAGCGCCTCGATTCAATTGAGCCAGCACTCTAATGACTGGCTGGAAGATCCTGTACATCGAATCGTTTCGGCGCAGATCATTAATTCGACTAACGTCAAACCGCCACTCGTTACCCTGTTCCAGGTCACCCGTCTGCAGCGACCGCGCGACCCACCATGCAAACATAAATACAGACGCTGCCGTGACAACAGTCGGCACCGCTGCCGCTGCATCGGCGGCAGCCAGTAATTCAAATTGCGTTAGGAAAATAAAATTCACGGTCTTATTGGGTTGATATAAATTGGTTAACTATCGGAGAATTGTAAGAATATAAAATGCATCCCTAGATGTCTGGAGAAAGAATCGATCTCGCCCACAACCAGGCTGAAACGTTTAATAACACAGCGATGGAAAGCATGATTTGCCCGGGAAGCGTCACGAATAGACGCCCCGTATTAATTGGATCGACAAAATAATAAACCAACAGAATGACCGG
>JAAEMV010000399.1 GCA_024225195.1 Planctomycetaceae bacterium
AAACAACCGGCCTACGTGGCGGTGATTTCAGGACCAGAAGAACAGTACGGTTCCTGCCACACTACGACACAGTAGGCACACTAAAAATCGAAATGAATCGGGCCGGTTAGAAAGGACTGGAGCATGTTAGTTTTATCAAGAAAGAAAAACGAAAGTATCGTCATCAACAACGACATCAAGATTGTCGTGGTTGAAATCCGTGGTGATAAGGTCCGGCTTGGCGTTGAGGCGCCACGTGAGGTGCCTGTCCACCGTCGAGAGGTCTATGACGCCATTCAGAGAAGTTTGGAGTCAGGAGACGCTCCTGTAGAGTCCTAGCGGACCATCCAGTCCGTTGGGAATCTTCTCAACGGCGAGGCTTGGCAGTTTGTACGATCGCCAGGCTTTAATGGAAGATCAGTGTGGAAAACCGGCGCTGACTTCAGTTACACGGCCCCCGAGAGTTTGAGTTGCGAGTGTGTTTCACCGCGATTTGACGAGGAATCGGGGGCTCTTTTTTTACCTTTTGGTTTGTCACCGAGTCTGTTCGGCGATCGACGGGTTCAAACATTTTTAGATGTTTTCATTGAACCCTTGACGAGTTCGGCATCTCTTAGGTAAAACCCCCATTCGCCAGTGAGGTTTACTCAAATTTTGAGTCCGCATTGTCGAATACAAGTTAGACGGCCCCTTCGTCTAGCGGTCTAGGACACCGCCCTTTCACGGCGGTAACACGGGTTCGAGTCCCGTAGGGGTCACTCAAGGATG
>JAAEMV010000400.1 GCA_024225195.1 Planctomycetaceae bacterium
CATGCGCAAAGTCCCGTTTGCGTCCGGCACAAACTGAGTCTTCAGAAAATCCTGTTTGACTTCGATCAGCGAACCATAAAGCTTGTCCATTTTCCCGCTGCGCTGCTTTCCCAGTTCCCGCAGTCGAGAATATTCAGGATGCAATTTCACCATGACCTGAATGAACGGGTCATCGCTATTGGATAATTCTGCAGGCGATTTTTTCAGCAATGCGTCTATAAAATCTGGATCGTTCCATTTGGCAACAATGACATCATCCGATAACGCATTCAAATCCGCCAGTAACGTCGCTTGATCAACCACTGCATCTGCCGGGAACGTAACCCCTGACAGGCGTTCGATCATTCCTTGCAACATGGCCCGATCCGTTTCGGGATGCCAATCTTTCGCTGCTAACTTTAAACGCTGCATGGTGCGTGCAATATTCCGTTCCATGTAGGCCGATTCGCGTTCCAAGTCGGGTTTCTGCCTTTCCATGGCGGCGTCATAAATCAACCAGGCAAAGTACAGTGCGCGACTGGCGTTGTTCAAATTTGAGATTGTCAGCTCGTAGTCGGCGGTGCTTCCCATATCGGCATACCCCCCCGCAATCTCTTTCAGCACCGTGCCATATTTTTGGGCACGCTGAGGATCCGATTCTATGAACGCTTGCAGTTGTGCTTCTTGGGCAGCTCGGCCCGCTGTGATTTGAGCTCGCTTCAATCCCTTTAGCTGACCGCGTGAACGCTTTTCAACGTTGGCCAAGGAACGCATTCGCGAGGAATGTTTTAGGGCAACCGCACGATCTTCGAGTCCCATCTCCTCCATCAAAGCAATTTGCCACTGATAAAGGTCGACGATGAATGGCAAACGCACGCCCTCTTCATAAGCCAAAAACGCGGCGGTCTTGTGTCGCGCTGTGCGACCAGGATAGCCCAACAGAAAAACAAAATCATTCGCGGCCACCCCACGCGGATCCACTTTGATATGTTTTTTGGGTTGGTAGGGAACATTGTCTGGGGAGTATTCCGCTGACGATCCGTCTGCCGCTACATAAGCTCTCATGAAACTGAAATCACCCGTGTGC
>JAAEMV010000401.1 GCA_024225195.1 Planctomycetaceae bacterium
CATGTGATTTGATCGCGTAAATGACGTCTGATGGATATCCCAGTTCAGTGAGAATCGCAGCGCCCTGCAAGGGATGATCCGGTACGGTTGGCCAACGTTCGTAATCAAAATCGTGCAGCAGACCCACGATTCCCCATTTACCAACCTCTTCGTCCAGTCCCAGTTTCACCGCATAGGCTCGCAGCGCGATTTCCACACTCAGCATATGCCGCCGCAAACCTTCCTGCTGCGTATACTCACACATCAATTGATAGGCGGCGGAGCGATCGGGAACCCAACTCAATTAGAGGCCACCTTTCTTATCTTCGTCCTTATCTTCGTCCTTATCTTCGTCCTTATCTTCGTCCTTATCTTCGTCCTTATCTTCGTCCTTATCTTCGTCCTTATCTTCGTCCTTATCTTCGTCCTTGTCCTTGTCCTTGTCCTTGTCCTTGTCCTTGTCTTTGTCTTTGTCCTTTGAATCAGGCTCAGCTTCGCTCTCTTCCTTTTTCTCCACGTTTTGAAGTTCGCGCCAAGGCTTCTTTTGTTTGTAACTTTCGTATTCTTTTCCTAAGCTCTCACGCTGTGCGTCAGTCCTTGTTTTATCGACCGCTTCTTTGCCAGCCGCTTTATTGAGCTCAATTGCATCCTCGATGTACTTGATGGCATTCTTAAAGTCTCCAACCTCTGCGTATCCCGAAGCCAGGGTGCTGAGAATATGAGCTTCTTTGAATTCCGTCAGTTCCGCGGCCTGCGTTGCGTAATCGACCGCAAGCTTGCCATCCCTGACTTCATCATCGGGAGAGGTTGCCAGAACCCAGGCAAGATTATTGAGGACACCGTCGTCTAAGCGGCTTGGCTCTTCGACATCTTCTTCGACTTCCAAACCTTGAATTTGGATTCCTAAGTCCAACGCCTCTTGAAAATCCTTTACAGCTTTGCCGTGTTCACCGGTAGAAAGATGAGCATCACCGAGACCGCGAAGCGAGGCTGCACGCCGCTGCATAATCCCAATTTTCTCTACGTTGCTCTTGTTATCCCACGAACCCTTCGGATCTTTTTTCAACAGTCTCTCATAAATTTTGATCGCCTTGGAAGGTTCGTCGTTGGCATTAAAGAGGATCGCTATCTGTCGGAGAAACATCGAATTCTCAGGATCACTGTTGAGCAATAGGGCGATGTCAGCGATCGCTTTTTCGAAATCCTGTTGCTGAGAATAAATCATGCTTCGCAATTGAAATGCACCGAAGGTCGGCGATATACCAATCGCTTTGTTAATATCCGCCAGAGCATCGGAATACCTTTCCAACTCGGACAACGTTGAGCCCCTTAACAGTAACGCTTCAATATTTTTTGGGTCCAGTTCGATGGCTCGGCTAAGATCCTTTACCGTCTCCTCAAGATTTTCACCTATCAAATTGATCCGGGCACGCATCACCATGGTTGCCGGATTATCGGGAGCAATTTCAATAGCCTTGTCAAGGATTTGGATCGCTTCCTTTTGCATCACGTCGTCGAATTTTTCCCCCGTCATCATCAACTGCTGGGCGACCTGATTGTAATTGTCTGCATTTGGCTCATCGGATTCGAGCCATTTGCCCAAATCCTTCAACGCTTTTTGAGGTTCTTGCTTACGAATGTAATAAAGCCCGCGGACACGAACCGCATCCATATTTTCTGGATTGATCTTGATTGCTTCATTCAAATCCGCCAGTTGGGCTTCGTCATCTTCAGCAACCGTGGCTCGATAAAACAACGCCGATGACAACGCTTCTTGATCATCCCCGGCCAACTCTACTGCTTTATCAACAGCTACTTTTGATTGTTTTTTATCACCGCCCGGTAAAGCGTTGAGCTTCGCAATCAACAGGTACGCATCGCCCATTTTGGGAGAGAATTTCACGGCTTTCTGTAATTTACCCAGCGCCTGTGAGCGGTAAACACGCCATCGAGGATCCTGGGCGCCCGTTGCAAATATCTTTTGCCCTAACTGATCGGCCTGCTGGAAAAGAACAGACGAAGCGAGTTGCTGCGCTTGCTCAAGACTACCTTCGTCCAACCCTTTTTTAATTGCAGCTTCACAGAGCTTGACGACTTTATCCAAATCACGCGAAGACGTCGCGTCAATTTTTTGCTGAAAAGC
>JAAEMV010000402.1 GCA_024225195.1 Planctomycetaceae bacterium
GGGACATTCAGCGACCGATTTATACAGGTATGGGACTGCGGGTGCCAATCGGTTGGCGTTTATGTACATCCCCAACGGTGTTATTGGATCGAAGTGGTTTCCGGAGTCTGCTGGGCCTACGTTTGAATTTGGCGAAAGCTTGAAGCCACTAGAACCTTTACGCAGCGATGTCACTGTGATTAGCGGCCTTAACCGCACCTATCTTACCGGCGAGCCTCACTCCCAAGCCGGTTCGTGTTGGCTAACCAGTGCCAAGCCGAATGAACGGGTCGATGGCGTAAACGCTATTGATGTGACTTTGGATCAGATCATCGCGAAGTCTGCTGGAACAGCGACCCCATTTCCGTCAATCGAGTTAAGTTGTAATAGTTTCATCGATAACGTTGAGCCAAAGATCTTTGATTCTATCTCTTGGTACGGACCGGGCTACGATGCGAAATCGCAAAATGATCCCCGAAAGGTTTTCTCCCGTCTATTTGGTGAAACTTCTTCAATTAAGAAAAGCATTCTCGACACAGTTCTGGAAGACGCAAACCGCTTAAATCGAACGCTTGGAAAAAGCGATCGCAGAAAAATGGACGAGTACCTAAATTCGGTAAGGTCAGTCGAGAACCGAATTGCAAAGCAGAAAGCATCGAAGGGTTCGCTCGGGAAAATTGACTATCAAGTTCCAGATCAATTGCCGAAAAATCGTGGAGAGTATATTCGGATGATGGGTGACCTGATGGTTCTGGCATTTCAGACTGATCAAACACGCGTTGCAACCATGATGGTTGGTCCTGAACGCTGGGAGACCCCGCAATTCTATGAAGGAGTCTTCGACAAACCAGTGAGCCACCATGTGATGACTCACGATACGACAGAAGATGATCGGGTTGCTAAAATCGACCGTTTCCATGTCGAACAATATGCGTATTTAGTTAACAAGCTAAAATCAATTCAGGAAGGCGAATCGAGCCTATTGGACAATTGCACATTTGTGCTGGGTTCTGGACTTGGCAACGGCGCTCAGCATTCGTACGAACAACTCCCGATTGTCATTGCTGGCCATGGCAGCGGCGCACATAACTCAGGAACCCACATAAAAGCCGCCGAGGGAACGCGTCTAGCCAATCTTTGGCTCAGTCTCGGAAATATGATGGGATTGGATATCGATCAATTCGCCGACAGCACCGGTACATTGAACGGGTTTTTAAAATAGTGTCGGACAATCCGGAGGGAGTGGCAGCAACGTGTTTGCGACCGCCTAGTTTATGACAATATCCCGTGGGCAACGCGGGCGGGTTTGACACCCGTCAATTTCATATCCAGCCCTTGGAATGGCACTGTGAATCTTGCATGATCAATGCCGAATAGGTGAAGGATCGTGGCGTGCAAATCTCTTACGTGGACGATGTCTTTGACGGCATGATAGCCGAGGTTATCGGTTTCACCGTACGAGACACCCTGTTTGACACCTCCGCCGGCCAACCACATTGAGAACCCTTTGATGTGGTGGTCTCGCCCTGCCCCACCTTTTCCCTGAAACATTGGCGTTCGGCCGAACTCTCCGCCCCAAACCACAAGAGTGTCTTCCAGCATGCCGCGTTGTTTAAGATCTGCCATCAAAGCCCAAGTTGCACGGTCGGTATGGTCACAGCAAACTTTCATGTACTTCTCAAGACCACCATGATGATCCCAGCCGCGGTGATAGAGCTGAATAAAACGAACGCCCCGTTCGGCGAGCCGCCTAGCCAATAAGCAGTTGGATCCGAAACTGCCGTCGCCGGGAGTGGCGCCGTACATATCCAACACATGCTGTGGCTCGTCACTTACATCAGTCAACTCAGGAACGGAGGTCTGCATTCGGAACGCCAACTCGTAAGCCGCGATTCGAGTGTCAATTTCTGGATTTCTGATCTTCTGATTTCGGATTGCATCGAGTTCGCTAATGGACCGAACTAAGTCGCTTTGCTGGCGACTGTTGATTCCTTGTGGATTTTGAACGTAATGAACTGGATTTCCCGCCGAATTAAATTCTACCCCTTGATGGCGACTGGGTAAAAAGCCGGCGGACCATTGCCGAGATGCAATGGGTTGCGGATTTCTTCCTCCGACACTCGACATAACGACAAAACCGGGCAGGTTCTCACTTTCGTTGCCTAGACCATAGTTGATCCAGGATCCCATCGA
>JAAEMV010000403.1 GCA_024225195.1 Planctomycetaceae bacterium
CAAGTCGCCAAAAGTTCCCGTCGAGTCGAGCCGAAGTCGCTCTGGCATAATTGATTCCGGTCCCTGTGACACAAGTGCCCATTGAGTGGATTGGTCAAACTCGGGATCCGGGTCAACCCATTTGACTTCGGTGTTTGTTCTGCCGAATGGCGCGGGGACACCAATAACGTAAACCGGCATTTGGTGCTGATTGCAAATTCTAATTGCATCGTTGACGCGGTCTTTGTCATCGCCCGATTCGTCCGAAACGATGATCAACATAACGTTGTTTTTGGGTTTGCCGGTAGTCTTGTCGATCCTGCGGTATGAAGCATGATCCTTCGCCGCTACGACTACGGTTTCCATGACATTTTCAATTCCACTGGAATCACGCTCAATGGACTTAATTGCGTCTTTGATTGTTGTCAAACTGGGAGTCGGGTTTTTCAGAAGCGGCTTGATTTCAGAGCCGAATGCGTAGACCTGAGTCAGAAGTGGTTGTTTTTTGTTCTCGAACGAAGCATGTCCTGCGGCCTGAAGGATTCCTAACTCATCGTAAATACGATCGAATCGCTGGACAATTTCTTCACGTTGTTCCATCAAACTTGCTGACTGGTCGAACATCCAAACCACGATGGTTTCGCGTTCTTGCATTGACATCAGAATTTCCTGCGTCATCCGGTCAACAGCACCCGAGGCAGCTTTGACGGAATTTCCAACGGAGCCTTTGACGGGGACGATAGCCATGCTCTCGGCCGTCGCTTCGATGAAGTCGTTGTCGGTTACAATATCTGCGACGTCCCGTAACTGCATCTCAAGGTCAATTGTGTCCTCGGAGATTGGGTCGATGATCGGAGCCTGGGCTGCCGCGGTTTCAAATCCGTCGTCTCCGTCAGCACCGATTTCTTCGGTGAGTAATTCGTCAAACTGGATTTCCATGGGAATATCCTCTTCGACGACCTGCTCGACGGGTTCATCGAGCATCAAGCTGACTGCCTTGACGGATTCTTCCGGCATCATGATTCTTGCAAGAAAAATGATGACCACGAGGTGAAAGCCAAGACTTACGATCCAAAATGGAATTTCACCATCAATTGGCGTATCCATTTTCCCTGTTTTTACTTGCCACCAACGGCGTAAACTGCGGATGCTCAACTCAATCTCCAAATTCGGGGAGAGGGTAAGACGTTCTTTTTAACCATTCCTTGGTATATCTTAGCATTTTCCGCAGCGAGGCGGTCTTTGGCAAGTGAAATCCCGCACCTTATTCCGTGAATTCAACCGTTGAGGGGGTGGATTGTATGGTCAGAGATCGAGGAATCGGGGGAGAATGCGAAAAATCTATTATTGTTGAATAAATAGGAGTTTAGCAGAAGTTAGGTCGACACATCTCAATGTAGGATCAAAATGCAAATTCCTTAGCAATTTGCTATGATTAATGGCCTAAGATTAATTGTCGCAGGCACCGATTTCCGAGTTTTTTCCTTTTAATGCTTATCAACGGGGCGAAATAGCCGCTATGCAGAAAACCCTCCTTTCTCGACGTCAATTTTTACACGGTTCTCTCCAAGTTACTGCCTTTCTTGTCTTTTTGTCAATTTCGGCATTACAGCTTCAGGCAGCTACCCCTTTAGGCGATCTGATGGTTTTCTCGCCTGTTCAGGGTGAAAAAATCGCAAGGCCGAGTAACGCCGATTCCGACGACGAAATCGAAATACCCAAGTATGAGCACATCATTCTTGATACGCCCGATGGCGTGCGTTTGAAGTGCACTTACTTTGCCCCTCCCAAGGTCAAAGATGCTGCAGAGGACGCTCCGAAAAAGCCAGCAATGCCGTTTATTTTGCTACACGACTGGGAGGGAGATCGCCGGCAACTGCTCAAATATGGTTTGTTTCTGCAAAAATCGGGGCATGCCGTCATTGTTCCCGATCTCCGCGGTCATGGTCAGAGCGTGTCGGTAGAAGGCTTGAAAAAGCCTCTCGACTACAAAAAGTTCCGCAAACAGGAAGTGATGTCTGCCCAAAAAGATATTGAGCGTTGTAAGAAGTTCTTAGTGCAGAAACATAATCAGGGCGATGTAAACATCGACTTACTTTCAGTGGTGGCCGTCGGTGGGACATCGGTCTTGGCCGTTCAATGGATTTTGAACGACTGGTTCGCATTCCCTTCTCACAACCCTCAAGGTATTAAACAAGGACAAGATGTAAAATCACTGATGTTGGTTTCACCGGTTAAAAAATTGGCCGGCGTTTCAATGGTGAATAACATCCAACATCCCTTGTTCACCAGCGTGGATGGGAGTGGGGCGATGCCGATGTTGGTGCTGTGGAGTAGCTTCGAGAAAACGGCGAAGGAATCGAAAGAGATTGCCGAAATCCTTGGAAAGCACCGTCCAGATGTTTCTAAAATCGAGGACAAAGCTGAAAGATTGAAGGCAAGTGAGTTAATAGAAATTACCACCAAAAAGAATCGACTCTCCGGTGTTGAAATGCTTGCAAATTCAAGAGTGGACAATCTTTGGAAGGCCATTACCGTCCGCCTATTCGAAAATAAGGTTGCGGCCAATGCGGAACAATTCCCTTGGATTACTCGTGAAGTAGACTCCGGGGAAGACGAGTAAGTTCGTTGGCCGTTTGAGAAAAGTAGAATCTTGTTCGCAATGTACGAGGTTCGCTTGGCTAAGCGATTAGATAAGGCTAATTTTCTCCCAATTCTGTTGGGAGAATTTTCTTTCAATGCCCCGCGATGTAATTGCCAAGCGATTTCAAAGGCTATTTGATCTTGGGGATTTTCAGTTTTGTTCCTGGTTTAATTCCCACAGGGCTCAAAAGATTTTCCCGGTTGGCGAGGTAAATATCGAGATAGAAGTCCGGTTTCCCAAAGTAGTTGGTGGAGATGGACTGTAGTGATTCGTTTTCACGAACAATGTGTTCCTGAAAGTTATCATAGGATTTACTCCGCGCCCGGACATCTCTGAGTTCTTCCGTTCGGGCTGTGTTGAGTTTGAATGGAATTCTTCGCCTTGTATCGATCTCAGACGGTTCGTCGATCGAAAAAGTTAGATTGGTTGGGAGAGGGTTACTATCCGCAAACGTCTTTGCCAACTCATTCTGCTTACGCGGTGTACGTTCAACAAGCGCACTCGGCGGTTGTGAAAGAGATTTAATCTTGGCGGATTTCGTTTGCTCTCCGTGTAATTGAGGTTCGAAGTCATTGGCGGTGAATGCCGACTCAAACGGTTCAATAACGGGGGCAGCAAGCGGGTCGGAGAGCGGCGTCAAAGGAACCGCTTCGGGAACCGTTTGGGGGGTGGCGGGCTCAGGTGGAGCTTTGCTTGCGATTTGATTGGAACGTTCATTTTCAAGAGATTCGGGGATTCGATTTCGTAACACCTTGCGTGGTAACTTTGGTCCCGATTGCATTGCTGCTGCATCGTCGACAGCCTCTGAAAAATCAGGGATGTCGTTTGCCTGGGCGATTCCTGGAGGTCCGAGATCCTCAAAAAGAGGAACCTGAGGGTCGCTAACGTTATGTGAGTCGGACGAACTTGGCGGCGGGGGAGATTGATCCTCCACGCGACTCCCTAAATCGCTTGGAGCGGGAAGGACGGGCGGTTGGGTGATGGAGTTATTGCCAAAGGAATTCGAGGGAAGCGCAAGTCGTGGTTTGAGAGGATTGCGCATCATGCCCATCGTGGCCGGGCGTTTTTCTACAAAGTCAAGGTCCGCAATTGCCTCATTTGAATTTGAATCGGATTCGTTTTTTTGAGCAAGTTCAGCATCTTCACTCGCCGGACCTGATGGGTGTGTATTGACGTAAGCGCCAAATCCGAATGCAATTCCGAGGCAGACAGTACTAATTGCAATTTGTTGAAATGAACCCATCAACGTCTCCAAGAATAAAGCGAGTCTATTATTCGGTAAATTACCAAATGCAATTCTCTGGCAAGTTGCTAGAGAATAAATACGCCAATCCATGGCAAGTTAATGTAACCAATGAACTATTGCACACCGTCAGTGAAAGACAGGAACTAACCTGATCGACGAAGCATTAGGGGCGTTTTCAAATGCCGAATTTTGCGATCAGGTAAACCTTTCGGGCTATTTCGTTATCCAGTCGTGCTGCGGGGACGTGGGACGATCTGAGTAGTTTTTTAATTTGTAACAGTAAATTAAACCCTACGTTCATAAAAAAAGAGCTGCCATTGATTATGGCAGCTCTAGCTATTTGTCGAGTTTACCCCGCCAGTCCGTTGTCTAGTTTGGACGGCAAGAGTTGGGCGGCAAGAGGCTTAAGTAGACAGTCTTAAGCTGTTTCAGGATCTACTTCACCTGGGTTCAAGCCAACCGTGTTCATCAACCAAAGCAAGGCTGGTGAAGCGATAAAGATCGAACTGTAGGTACCGACGAGGACACCGATGACCAATGCGAATGCAAACCCGTGAATCGCTTCGCCACCGAAGCAATAAAGGATGAACACCACGATGAATGTGGTTACCGAGGTCAGAATGGTACGGCTCAGGGTCTGTGAAATACTGGCGTTAACAATGTCCGCGGTGATCTCAGTTCGTTTTCCTCGAACCTCTCGGATGCGATCGAAAACAACGATCGTATCGTTCAGAGAGTAACCAATCACGGTCAGCAAGGCAGCAATAATCTCGAGGCTGATCTTGAATTCGACGATTCCTAAAAATCCAAGTGCACCGGCAATCCAGTGACTGATGGCAATCGCACCGAGCACAATTAAGACGTCGTGAATCAAAGCAATAACCGCGGCCAATCCAAAGGCGACGTTTTGGAATCGAATCCAAACGTAGGCGATGATTCCCAGTAGGCTGGCAAAAATCGCAACCAGTGCTTGAACCTGGGTTTTACCCGCGATTTGTCCACCGACTTTACTGGTGGTTGGGAAGTACGGCGTTTGGTTAAGCTTCTGGCTCCAAGCGTCAATGATCGCATCAGCTTCTTCGGCGCGGTTCACCTCCATGGTGACCTCCCAGTCCTCGGAAACGGTTGAGGTCGCAGATTCGTCTTGCTCAACATCAACTGAGTCGACAATGATCTGCTCTTCTTCCAGTTCCAATTCCGCAGTCTCTGAAGCTTCAACCAGCATGTTGATCAGTGATTTACCAGAAATCCCAGGCGTGACCTTGAGGCTTCTGGTGACCGATTGAGGCTTGGTAATCTGGTTATCTGCTGGGGTTTTCGGCTTGAACTGGTTGTCATCTTCAGTGGTGGTTTCTTCCTGAGTGGCAGCCGCTTCAGCATCCGTTTTCGGTGCATCAGGTTTTGCTTCTTCAGGTTTTGTTGCATCAGGTTTTGTTGCATCAGGTTTTGTTGCATCAGATTGAGCAGCCGCTGCTGGCTTCTCAGATTTATCCTGCTCAGTCTCTTCGCCTGCAGGTTTTTCAGTTTCTTGCTTCGCTGGCTCCTGGTAGGTGAGCATGAAAGACGAAGCGGCACTGGCCAATGGAGTCAATCCGCCCGCTTCCCAGTTCAAGCCGGTCTTCATTGGCTTCTCAGTTTCAGCAGGTTTTGCCGGTGTTGAGGTCGGGTTTGAGTTGGCAGGAGAGTCAACGACTTCGACGTGGTTAAGTTTCAGGCGTCCTGCGAATACCCGAGCGAGAATGTCTGATAGTTCATCAAATTTCTCTTGAGGTAGACCTTCGTAGGCCGGAAGATTACTGTCGACGCGAAATACCGTATTTTGCTTACTTGAGTCACTCTGCTGGAAACCAGTGACGGAGAATTCGACGATTTCACCGTTGTGGGTTTCGTTAAGGTCGTTCAATTCCTTGCGAAGCAATTCAACATCTTGTGCATCGTTAAAGACCATTCGAACTGTCGATCCACCGCGTAGATCGTGGTCCAAGATTTTTGGGCCTAGTAAAAATACGCTACTTAGTCCGCCGATGATCAAGGCAAAAGACATGATTCCTGTGAGGCTGACCTTACTAAGGAAGTCAAACTGCTTTCGCTCGAGGATTCGAGTCATGTTGAGTTGGGTTAGCCATCGTTTACGCTCGAAGATATCAAAGATCAATCGAGAAACGTAAATGGCAGTGAACATACTCATTAAAATACCGAGGATCAGAGTGACAGAGAATCCTTTGATTTGCTCGGTTCCGATGACGTAAAGAACAACGGCAGTGATCAGCGTTGTTACGTTCGCGTCAATAATGGTAGTTGTCGCTTTATCGAATCCATTGCGAATGGCCATTCTTAAGGCGGCTCCGCGATCGAGTTCCTCACGGATCCGCTCGAAGATAAGTACGTTTGCATCTACCGACATACCGACGGTAAGAACCAAACCGGCCAGTCCCGTTAGCGTAAACGGTTGGTTGATCGCCATGACGAGTGCAAGGATAAGAACAAGGTTCAGTAGCAACGCAGCGGTCGCAACAATTCCGGCGAACCGGTAATAAAACATCATGAAGATCAGCACAAGAACGAGTGAGCAACCGATCGCCAGGAACCCTTGTTCAAGCAACTGTTTACCAAGATTCGATTCAATGAAATCGCGGCTGATGGGCGATTTGTTCAACGCCACATCGAGCTTTCCACTTTCAAGTGTAATGATCAGTTCGGCGACTTCTTCAGGCGTAAATTCGCCGGTGATTCGGCCGTTTCCGTAAATCGCAGACTGAATGTTGGGGGCTGAGTGCAATTGGCCATCGAGAACGACGCCCATGGGCCTATCGATATTGTTTCGCGTCAGTGTGCCCATCTTTGAACTACCGACGGCAGTCGTCTTAAAGGCGACGCTTCCACGACCTCGTTCGTCCATTGCAGAGCTGACGTTTGCCAGGTGTTCGCCTTCGACGTTTTGGGCTTCTTCGGGCTGAATGACAAGAATTTGAGGCGTCCGCACACCTTGAGCAGCACACCACTTTGCGAATTCAGCTCCTTGTGAGTCCGAGTCTAAAGAACCCGATGCGGACCACGTGGAGAGATCAAGAATCTTACCGGACGCTTTGTCTCGGACAAGATCGCTTCGCTGAGGAACGAATTTAAAGGGTACGATATCGTTTGGTGAATCTTCAGGTTGAACAACTCGAGCGAGGGCGACCCAGACAGCAACGGTCTGCATTTTTCCGTCGATTTCCTCCTGAACTTTGCGGCTGCGATTGCCCGCGTCGGCTTGTGCCTTGGCTGCGTCTCGCTGGCGTTTAAAAGCCTGGGAGTCTCGTGCTAAAATTCTAAATTCGAGTTTTCCTGCTTCGACAAGTCGTTTCCAGATACCATCCGCTTCCGCGTCTTCAACAGTTGGGATCGTGACTTCGATTTTGTCGGCACCCAAAGGGCGGATCATGATTTCTTTGGTTCCCGACGGGTTTACCCTTCGAACAAGCGCGGGAATGATATCAGCCGCTTCGGGGCGTTTTCCAGCCCCGTCTTCATCAAGAAACGCGTCAAGATTGAGTGACCCAATCATGTTGATACCACCTCGAAGATCCACGCCCAGTTTGGGTGGCCACTTGGCCCAGATCATCAAAGTCGCGACTAGAACGGCAATCAAAACGATTGACATTCTTCCCTGATACTCGGCGACTTTCAGCCCCGAGGAGATGTATTTCGCGGCAAAGATGCCGAGAGCGACTGCAGCAATTAACAATAGAAAAACAAAAAGTCCCGTTTGGTAAAAGGGAACGATGTTTTCAGCAGCTTGGGCTGCGTTTTGTGCCAAAAGGGAAGCGTTGGAGCTGAACTCTAACATCCGAGGATTCCTAAAGTATATATGGGTAAAGGATTCGCGTTATTTTTTTTAAACAGGACTCTCAAGGAAATTGTTTCACTTGAAAGATGTTTCACTTGCATCAACTATCTGCTGCGTCTTCATCGGATACTACACGAACGATTGATTTCGCCAGTACCTGCATTTTCGAGTTGGTTGCTTCGTCGACTCGAAGGGTGACGTATTCAGCATCCGAACGGTGGTTCACGACGGTTCCCAGGATTCCACCGGCCGTTACGACTTTGTCGTTCTTTTTCAAGTTAGCAAGCAAGTCCGAGGTTTTGGCTTGTGCTTTGTTTTTCGGCCGAGCCATCATAATAAAATAAACCAGCATCACAGCCATTAAGGCCGGAAACATCCAGCTGTCGAAGAGGCTTGGCGTCTTGTTCGCCAATTCTTCTCCTGCGACTCCGCCATCGGCAGTTGTTTCTGATGTTTGAACTTGCGTTTGTGCAAGAAAATACCAGCAAGTGTTGTAAAAGTTTATCATTAGACCTAACTCGTCCCACGATAGTTTGGTTCAGTGGTTCCGATGTTGGAACCGCCGATCACCATTAGGTGTCAAACAATCACGGTGGAAAGAAAACAAAAAACGAAGGGAACCAAGTGCGAGGAGTATTGATTTAGGAGCAGTTTGGGGGAACTTTCAAGCCGATTTAGGGCTCAGAAATCGTTCACTTGAACTGCGCTTATCTTCGCACTTCACTCTTTTTTCAAGCCGATAATGATAAATCGATGGTGGCTTACCAACAAGGCCAAGTCGGGGGGCAAAATCACGAATAAGCTTGATTTTAAAGGCTAAAACGATTGGAAAGGCTCGAATGCCCCTCTTTGTTCGATTTCTGTCCTTGCAAAGGGGAGTGATCGACAAAAAACGTGTCAAAAATCACGATTCAGCGAGGAGAAGTTGAGTGCCAGCCGGACATATGTTCGGCATGAAAATCAAGAAAACAGTCGTTCGCGATGGCTTCGCGTGCCTTTCGCATCAACTGCTGGTAGTAGGCTAGGTTATGAAGTGAGAGCAGGATCGGCCCCAGCATTTCTTTGGCTTTGAAAAGGTGACGCAAATAAGCGCGGCTAAGATGTGAGTAGGGCGTGTCGATATCGGCCTGTAACGGGCGAGGGTCCCGTTCGTGAATGGCGTTGCGGATCTTGATTCTTCCTTCGTCGGTAAACGCCATGGCGTTACGCCCGTTTCTGGTCGGCATCACACAGTCGAACATGTCGACTCCTCTTTTAACACCTTCAATTAGATCTTCGGGCGTTCCGACTCCCATCAGATACCTTGGTTTTTTGGTGGGTAAAACGGGACAGGTCACATCGAGCATTGCGTACATTTCACTTGGCGGCTCCCCGACACTTAATCCGCCGATGGCGTAGCCCGGGAAATCA
Source organism: Planctomycetaceae bacterium (assembly GCA_024225195.1). Classification (GTDB taxonomy): domain Bacteria; phylum Planctomycetota; class Planctomycetia; order Pirellulales; family Pirellulaceae; genus Mariniblastus. Next base: position 9,109 of record JAAEMV010000403.1, read on the forward strand.
AGGTCGATCAGTTGTTCAGCACATTGCACCCGCAATGCCGGGTCGAGCCCGCCTTGGACAATTGCGAATTGAACTTGTGATTCGAGATTGTGAGCGTCTTGGGAGCGCTTGGCCCAGCGAATGGTGCGTTCCATTGCATCGATGATCGTGTCTTTTTCGTTGGGAAGTTCAATCACGTGGTCAAGCACCATCGCAATGTCAGCCCCCAGCTCCTGTTGGATTTGGACACTCCGCTCGGGAGTCAGTTCCATCTTTGAGCCGTCAATGTGTGATTGGAAAGTAGCGCCATGTTCTGTGATTTTGGTCAATTGGGCGAGGCTGAAGAGTTGGAAGCCACCACTGTCGGTAAGCATTGGCCCATCCCACCCCATGAACTTTGGCAGGCCGCCGAACTCTTGAACTAGTTCGGAGCCGGGGCGAAGCGCGAGGTGGTAAGTATTGCCAAGAATGATCTGCGCTTTCGTTGATTTTACTAAACCGGTCGTCAGGCCTTTGACTGTAGCGCAGGTTCCAACCGGCATGAACGTTGGTAGGTCGATAACGCCTCGGGGGGTGGTTAGTTTGCTGAGTCGAGCGCCACAGTGTTTGTCCGTATGGAGGACTTCGAATTCAAACCCATCTTTATTCATGGCACGCCTTCTGCATTAACCGGGATTGGTTAGGAGTCTCATGCGATTCCTAAATGGTGCTCAAAGAGCGAAAAAAAAGACCCGCGATGTCGCGGGTCAAATGTTTTACTAATTTTTAATGAGTTGAGAATTACTCGCCGCGAAGGCTTAAATTCACCTGTACGAGTTTCTCTCGAACTTCCGTGAGGCTCGTTACGCCGAAGTTTTTGCATTCCAGCAAGTCATCCTGCGATTTTCTGACGAGCTCGCCGATGGTCGCAAGTCCCAAACGAGTCATGCACTTACGAGCACGAACCGAAAGATTGAGGTCGGAAATCGGTCGATCGAGCAGCATTTGCTCTTCAGGGCTGTACTGACTGGTGTCGATCGGCTCATCTGCCTCATCCTTCTGATGAGCAAATTGCCCGATCATTAACCCTTTGTTGGTCATCATTTCTCGAATTTCAACCAGGGATGTCTCTCCGAAGTTCTTGCTGTTCAGCAATTCCATTTCGGAAACTTTGCAAAGATCTCCCAGAGTGAGAATCCCCATTTTCTGCAGGCAGTTCCGACTGCGGACAGAAAGTTCAAATTGAGCAATTGGAATACTCATCACGCCAGCAATTTGCTGACGGACTTTTTCACGATCGTGATCATAATGCTCATCCATCGACGCCACTGAGTCGTTGCGGTAGAGCAAGGCACGGTCGTGTGTCGGATGTGATTCAAGAATGCGATCGTAGCATCGAGTCGCTCGCTCGAATTGATCGTGATCTTCGTAGATCAGGCCGAGGTTCAGCAAGGCACCGACGTTGGTTGGGAACGATGCTGCGGCACGCTGGTAAAGTTCGATTGCTCGCTCGTCGTTTCCGCGGCGGTCGTTTTCCAGAGCGAGTCCGAACAATGCTCCGGGATGTGAGTCTTCTAGTTCGACAGCTCGCTCATAAAGTTTGCAAACTTCATCAGGGTTGTCACTCATGGCAGCGATGGTCGCTCCACGCTGGTAAAGGTATTCCGCCGTTTGTTCGATTGGTCCGAACATGTTGTCGAGAATTGTCATCGCACCGGAGAGGTCTTTCGAAAGACGCTTCGTTTCGGCGATTGCAATTTGGCAGTGGTCGCCGTTGTAGCCAGCACGCTGTGCTGATTCGTAGCACTCGATCGCCTTATCCCAATTGTGGAGCGCAAATTGGCTCTTGCCCTGGTAATAATAGGCCAACGCACCACCGTCTGCGTTCTCGAGTGTGGCGATGGCAGTTTCGTAATTGCCAATCATGTATTGGCAAACACCGAGCCGAACCGAAGCCGCCGGCGTTCTCTCGAGCTGCGACTCCAACACACCCGTCACTTCTTTTAAGTTCGGGAATTGGGAGTAGTCGTTGCAGACTTTCGTGAGAATGAAAGTGATCTCGTTGGGACCAAACGAACTGTTTGACAGCAGGATGTCTTTTAATTCGATTTCCGGAACCTGAGCCATTAAATAACCTCGTTTAAGCGACAGATGTCAAAGGGCAAGCCGAGATTTGTTAAATCGTCGGGCAATAAGAGTTTTGGACTGCGGTGCAAATGCACTGGTCCTGAATTCAAGCCGCGTATTTTGCCATTTTTACAAAGAAAAGGCAACTGCCATTCCTCCGTTAAAAAATTTGGTCAGACCACAATCGTCGGTTGTGATGCGGAAAACACAGTGAAAATCACTTGTTGATGGTTTAGGTCAACGGGAAAGCGTCTTTGTTCAGTAAAATCGCAGGGTTTTAGGGCACGATGCCCCCAAACGTCTTCGGCAAACTAACTAGAAGCAATACAACGAAACAAAAGAGAAATCAGACTATTTCCCCGAATTGCCGAGCGAATTTAAGTCAAATCGCGGAATCAAAAGATTATCGAGCCAGAAACTGCCTTGGGATGGCCTCGCTTTGCCAGGAATTAGGCATCAGTGGCAAAATTTAAGGCGGTCGAAAGCCAAACTCTCGGCTGCAGAAATTGAGTTTGAAATGCCTCGAAAGAGCCACCGGTGGGAGTCGAACCCACAACCCCCGCATTACGAATGCGGTGCTCTGCCAATTAAAGCTACGGCGGCTATCGGTTTTTACTGAATGAAACTGCCTAGCCTCGTTTTTTCAAAACTAAGGAGGCTTTTCAGTAAAAAATGTTGGTCGTTGTCGCGACCAGTTGATCAGTGCAACGTTGTAAATTCCGTTGCAGCCCAGCACCGATTCTACGCGCAACTGACCCGGGAAGCCAAGCCCCGATTTCCTGTTAACGATTTTGAAGGAGCAGCGTTGGTAGGGAACCGGTAGTGGAACCCGCCTCCTAGCTCATAAACACTTTTTCAGGATCTTAATTTTAGGGATTAAGCTTCGGCAGCAGTTTTTTCACATATTTTCCCGCCCTCGCCTGTTCTGCAAAAGATTGGTTTCTAAAAGCGGTATACAGTCGAGCGCCCACCCAGTTTTTCTGCTTTCGGTTACTGAAAAGCTGACTGTGCATTTCTA
>JAAEMV010000404.1 GCA_024225195.1 Planctomycetaceae bacterium
ATGTATTGTTGGCCCTTATCTATTCGTGACGTCGTACGATGAGGCGCGAAAAACGCTGGCCGTCACTTGCCTTGAAAAGGCCAGTGGAAAATTGGCCTGGAAAAATGAAATTCAGGTGAAACAATTTGAAAAAGGGCACCCGTCTTTTAATCCAGCGAGCAGTACACCAACCTCCGATGGCGAGCGAGTTGTTGCCTATTTTGGTTCTTATGGTTTGGTTTGCTATGACGTTACCGGGAAACTGATGTGGGAAATTAAGATGCCAATGACCAAGTCGTTTGGAGGAAACGCAACTTCCCCGGCGATTGTTGGCGATCGGGTAATTTTATATCGAGGAAATTACGTCGATCATTTTCTGTTGGCCGTTAATAAACGAACGGGTAAAGAGGAGTGGCGGGTAGCGCAGGAGGAAGAGTTTACCGGCGAAATGGCGTGCACCGCGTGTCCAATTATTGCGGGTGATCAAGTCATTATTCATTCCGCTAGATCGATCCAGGCTTACCAACTGGACAGCGGTACGAAGGCATGGGAGATGAAGTGTGCGACGACGGGGACGAGTACGCCGGTGCTGGTGGGAGATGAGGTGCTCGTTGCCGCGTGGAATAAAATGGGAGAACCTTCTCTTCGGCCCGAGTTTCCATCGTTTGAAAAACTGCTTGGCGAACATGACCGTAACGCTGACGGTTTCATTAATCGTGGGGAATTTCCTGA
>JAAEMV010000405.1 GCA_024225195.1 Planctomycetaceae bacterium
TAAGTCGACTAATGTTTCAGCCAATACAGCAGTTTGAACCGTCATGTGCAACGAACCCATGATTCGCTGCACGGCGAGTGGCTTTTGGCCTTTGAATTCCTCTCGCAGTGCCATCAAACCTGGCATCTCTTGCTCTGCAAGATCGATTTCCTTTCGGCCCCACTCTGCAAGAGAGAGGTCAGCGACCTTGTAGTCGATCCCGTTCTTGTGGTCGGGCGTGAAAACATACTGTTCAGACACGGTAGTGCTCATTTGTGCTTCTCAAATTCTAAGGGTCATGTCACTCCGATTGTCGAAGCAACTCAAAAGAAGTCAGGTAGAAGTAGAATATGCCTGACCAAGTTGACCGGGCATCCTCGCCCGACTCGTTTTAACCGCAGATCATCATATAGGACAACGGTCGTACGACAACGCGTGAAATTAAACGAGAGCCACGTTTTCACGAAAATAGGGCTAATTTTTGTTTTTTTCCCGCGCCGCCACAACCTAGGCCATTCCGCGGAATGATTTCATGGCAAGCTGGATAAATTCTTTTACTTTGCCGCGGTCCTTTCGCCCCGCCGAAGATTCAACCCCGCTCGCGACATCTACCGCAGATAAACCGGACTCTTGAATCGCCTCAGCAACGTTGGACGGTGTAAGCCCGCCAGCTAAGACCAGCGGAATTTCCGACTTTAGATTGGAAATATTGGCAATGTCAATCACCTTCCCCGTTCCACCGTATTCGCCTGGCATCGCGGCATCCAACAAAACAAAATCCGCGCCCACTTCGGTCCAACTGGCAATTTCCGCAGCTAGACGCGCTGTTTCCTGCTTCGATTCTTGTTCGATTGATAGTTCTTTCGGTAAGCTTCGGATTGCACGAATTAGAAAACAATGCTGACCGTTTTGAGACAAACCTGAACGAATTTTTTTAACGACAGAGGGTTCCTCATCCCCGTGGAGTTGAATACCGTCCAAACTGTGGCGATCCGCAATCTCCAAGAGTTCAACTACGGGCATCTCCACAAAGACTCCCACCTTCAGCACTCGTATCTTTTGAACATCGGTTTCATCATCCTGTCGCTGGTTGAAGCGATCAATCTCTTCGGCAATTGCCGTCGCCTGATCAGAATCGACGAACCGCTTGCTCTTGGAGTAAAAATTAAGTCCGATCGCATCGGCGCCACATTGACAGGCCCAACGGGTATCGGCCACGTTGGTGAGGCCGCAAATTTTAATTTGAAATGGTAGCATGGGGCGACAATCGTTAAGTTCTAGTTCGGTTTCCCGACAAACAATCGCAAAGATTCAGTCGACTGATCGTTCTTAATTGCTCGAATATCATAACGCTTTTCCTGCCCAGACTAAAACGTTAGCTCCGTTTGAATCCAAGATTGCTCCAAATTAGAACAGCCGTCGCCACAATGGTTTATCAATCCGCTCACTCAGAAAACTCCTTCCAGCGATCACCGTGATTACACCGGACCCTACTTATCCAATTGCTTTTAACGAGAGCGCCGCCTCTTCCGTTGAGCTGAATCGTCCATTGAGTGAAGACCAACTCCCACTCTTGGTTACTGGTATCGCTGGGGTTTCCGGGTTTAATGCATTCCATCACTTCCGAAAGAAATTTGGAGATCAGGTTATTGGCCTGCGAACGGTTAACAACTGGCCTCTGTGCGGTGAACAGATAGTCGGCTGTAACATCGAAGACGAACAAGCTTTCCAAAATGTTATCGACAAATACCAAATTCGAACCATTCTGAACTGCGGCGGAAGTTGCGCACTAAAAGCCTGCGAATTGGACCCAGCCATGGCCGAAAGGGTTAACGTCCACGGCATTCGCAGTTTACTAAACGTAATTGAAGGAACTGACATCCAGTTACTCCACTTGTCTATTGATCTAGTATTCTCGGGTACGGGCAACGGCAACCACGTAGAAACAGACCCAACAGACCCCGTAACTGTTTACGGCCGAACCATGGTTGCTGCTGAGAAACTGATCGAATCCCAAAGACCTCAATCGTGCGTCATGCGAATTTCACTTCCAATGGGAATTAGTTTCAATGGACACGCTGGGGCGATTGACTGGATCCAGTCTCGATTTGCGAAAAACAAACCCGCGACTCTTTATTACGATGAGATTCGAACTCCGACTTATGTCGATTGCCTGAACGAAACCATCGAAGAAGCTTTAGCGATTCGGCTGGAAGGATTATTTCATGCTGGCGGCCCCGTCAAGCTTTCCCTTTATCAAATCGCTCAAATCGTAAACCGAATCGGTGGCTACGATCCGGATCACTTGTTTGGCTGCCCCCGAATTGATGCTGGACCGATCCCTCCGCGAGCGGGAAACGTGACCATGAACTCGGATAAACTAGCAAAAGCACTCGGTCGTCAACCCTTTCAAAATTGGCCACTCGACCCGAAGCACGTTCCAGACTCTCGCGATTGGCACTACGATCGCAGCTTCCACAGCAATAATTCGCTCAGGAATATTGAAAACGAGCTCTACAAGCGACCCAAACTCTAAACGCCCTCTTCCCAATAGCGACGTATCGCAATGACCTCGCTCCCCCGTCCGAACGGGGTTTGAACAGTGGTCAGACGATGAAAAGCAGATTTTTACCAAGCATATTTTAGCTCCTAATGATTGATTACGGCCACCGCTCAAGATAAACTTGTTCCTGAAAGGGTGGGGGAAGCGAGAATACGAGTCAGCTTTGAATAGGCTTCTCGCTGATGAAACGTTTGGTGGAGCGAAGGATGTCGAATCTACATACGTGGAGCATGGGGGCCGGTCGATGGCTTGGCGTACCGGTTCGGATTCACTTGCTTTTAATTTTGTTCGTGGTGGCTCTCTTTGGTACTGAGTGGAACTACAGCACCGGTTCCACCAGTTCTTTTGCCGGGACAGCAGTCGTCACAACTTTGATTCTCCTGTTGAGCCTGTTGCTCCACGAAACTGCACACATTTTTGCTTCAACGAACCTCGGCGGCCGAATCGATTCAATTACGCTGTTTCCTTGGGGGGGAATTGACGAAAGTTCCGCTCCATCGCAACCCCACGCTAAGGCAGTTGTCTCGCTCGCCGGGCCATTCGCTAATTTTGTGATTTTCCTGTTCGGAACTACCCTTCTCATTCAGTCCGATCATTCAGACATTTGGAGCTTGATCAATCCGCTTGCCCCGCACCGGTTCACTGCTGCTGAGTGGCAAATTTCGTTGACGGAAATTGTAATTTGGGTCAACTTCCAACTCGCCTTCTTTAATAGCCTACCTTGTCACCCGTTTGATGGCGTCGAAATTGTTCGCGCTTGGATTTCATCCCTCAACCCCGACGCTTCCAAGTTTAGGATGGAATCAGCAATTCGGCTTATTGGCAACGCAGTCGCCTTCGCCTTTATCGGATTCGCTTGGTTCTTTCGTGATATACAAACGGGACCAATTCAACCGACATGGATCTTGTTTTTGTTGACCGGAATTACGCTTTTATTCTCTTCGAACACAGCGCTGCAATTAGCGCTTCGAAAAAACCCGGACAGCGTTTTGGCACCACAAGCAAAAAAGCAAGACGACCAGAATTCGGTCGAGTCATTTTTTGCGTTTCCAGCTTACGAAGACGATTCAGCGTACTCGCAATGGCTATCCGAAAAGCAAGAAGCCCGGCGCGAAGATGAATCTAAGCGGGAGCAAGAAGAGGACGAAAGAGCTGATAAGATCCTCGAGAAACTTCACAATGGAGGCATCGCATGCCTCCACGACGAGGAAAAGCTAATCCTAGATCGGGTGAGCGAAAGAATTCGGCGACGCCGACAGCAAGGCGTCTAACGTGAAACACACGCTGATCGGCCGGCATTCAATTACACGGAACCAAATTCACTGCCGTTTGTTTTCCTAAGCCGTTTGTTTCCTAAGCCGTTTGTTTCCTAAGCCGTTTGTTTCCTAAGCCGTTTGCTCAAGAGGCCATCCGCTTTTTTCGCTAGTCGTCATAGACACGTCGATATCGCTGACGCCGACGCCGGGCGCGACGGGTAATTTGCTCGCCTTCTACGAACCAATGGCCCCCGAGCACCTTGTAAAACACCAACAAAACAAATGCGCCACCAATCCCAACAGTAAATCCTTCAACACTGATGGGCTTAACAAATTCAACCGTTGTCGAAAAATACTGAAGGATCGCACAGCCAATCAGCGTTCCGCCAATCCCCATTAAAACTGTCGCGATCGCTCCCCCGGGGTCACGGCCAGGCATCAACGCTTTTGCTATCAATCCAACAACCGTACCAAATCCAATCCAAGTCAAAGCCAAATTTGCGTACTCTGCAAGTTGCGCCAGATCCATTTCTGTTCCTTCTTTAAACCGACTTTTCGCTTGAACCTCTGGGTAATCTAAAGCACCCCACCTAAGCAAAACTTCTTCTTTATCCCTGTTTGCAGTCTCTACTGACGACCAGATGTACCAAATCTTGAGCTTCATTCTCAAGAGCATTTAAGACGTTCCCATTGGTAAAATGACTCGATTTGCAAATTCCGCAGTTTGCCCGGCGATAAGGATTGCTTTAAACTGCAAGGGTTCGCGATTCGATTGAGAAACCACTGTTTTATCGGAGTAAAGCAAACCATGTTTCCGACATTACGATTTGAAATCTCTCGGCTTGCCCCACCACTGGTTGGATTGGTGCTTGCGTTGTCGACAATCGCTCTCGAGCCAATCAGCGCACAGAACATAAACGTTTCCAACCCGGTCACCCGAATTAGCGATCGCAGCTACTCCCACTCCGGCATTAATTTTGGATTTGGATTTCCGGGCGGAAGCGGGGCCGGTTCCCGTGTTCAAGGCCTCGGTCCTCGTGGAAACCTAAAACCCTGGATTGGTTTCCAATACGGAGGCAACCAGGCGCTTCCCATCTTTGGTGGATACTCTCCCAATGCTGGGGCACGATTGGATTTTGGAAGAAGAGGCCCCAACGGCGGTTTTTCTTTGGGAATTAATATGGCAAAAGGTAGCACGCGGACGTTGTCGTCGGTCGCCCCCAGCCTCACCGTTCAGAATGGATTCGGAGGGACGTTATTTAGCGGCCAGACGAGACCGTTTGTCACGGGCATGGTCCCGATTGTCGGAGGCTATGCCAGGACACCGGCCATGGCCTATCCGGGAGGTAGTTTTCAATCGGGTGGATTGGACAACGGTGTGACTCGTGCATTAAACAGTGGTCAACTCGATTTACGCCCTTCGAGACAAGAAGAAACCTATGTCCCCTCTGGACCTGTTTCTTACAGCGATGAAAACAGTTCCGCCATGACTGGAGATCTCAGCGTTGCCGAAATAAAAGTACAACGCGAGAAGCGAAAGCGAGAACTTAACCAGCAAGTCAACACGCTGATTCTCGAAGCTAAAGATCTCGAAAAGGAAAATCGCCATGCCGAAGCAAGAGTTTGCTATGGCAAAGCACTTCGGCTCACCAAAGACCCTTCTTTACAGTCTTTGTTAAAACAGACTATTCTGGCGTCGCGGGCTCAATCAAAATTTGCGAAACAACGACAACCGTAAAAATTTGGTGTACCGCAGGCAACTAGATCCCCGAACCTTTCGCTGTCTGAGGGCTTACCATTTCCACGCGTGTCGCCCCTTCAGCTTGATTTAATTCTGAGCAGGCACAAGCAACCCGATGAGTAACAATCCAGAACCAAAATTCTCTCAGGCTCACTGCGTAAGCAATGACCTCTCGACGGCACTTCCAGATGCCGCATCTCAATTAGACATCTCTCCCGACCAAACCATTGACCTGTTGTTCGCTTTCGTGGCTGGCTACAGCCCCGAAGAATTTGATCGGGTTATGCCATCGCTCAAGAAAATAACCGGTGCTAAAAACGTCATTGGCTGCAGCTGCGAGGCAACCATTGGCGGTGAACTCGAGCTTGAAAACGAAAAATCTGTCTCTCTTTGGGCAGCCTGTTTACCCGAATCAGAGATCACTCCTCTCCATTTGAAATTCACAAGATCCGGTGGCGAGTCGGCCATCACCGGTTGGCCAGATGAATTCTCCACCGAGTGGCCAGAAGACAGTTGCTTAATCGGGCTGAGCGAGCCGTTTGAGTTTCCAGTCGATTATCTTCTAGAGCGGTTCAATGAAGATCGCCCTGGCCTGCCGATCATTGGCGGGATCGCAAGTGGGGCCCAGGAACCAGGTATCTCCCGACTATTGCTAAATGATGAGTCCTTCGATTCTGGTTGGGTTGGGGTAAGACTTGCCAACACGACCGTTCGCACAATTGTTTCGCAGGGATGTCGCCCGATTGGAACACCGATGGTTATTACGCAAGCCGAACGAAACATCATTCAGCAGATTGGCGGGCGACCGGCAATCGATGTGCTATCCGAGCTATTCCAAACACTCCCCACAAGAGAACAGCGAAGTTTTCAAAGCGGTCTTCAAATCGGACGCGTCATTAACGAGTACCAGGATTCCTTTGAATTTGGAGACTTTCTTGTTCGCAATATCACCGGGGTCGACCAAGCACTCGGATCCATTTCCATTGGAGACTACGTGCGCCCCGGCCAGACAATTCAATTCCACATTCGAGATCATGAGTCAGCCTCCGCCGAACTTACCCAGTTATTAAAAAAACAGGCAAGCCAAGGGCCTTCCAAGGCAGCATTATTATTTACTTGCAACGGTCGCGGACTGAACTTGTTCCAGGACCCCAATCATGATGCTGCTTGCATTCAATCGGTTGCCCCAATCCCACTCGCTGGCTTTTTCGCAGCTGGCGAGGTTGGCCCCGTTGGAAACAGGAATTTCCTACATGGATTTACTGCTTCTGTGGTGCTATTTGATTAACACAACAATTAGTCTAAGACCTTTATGTATAGGCCCTTAAAATTCCGTCATTTCGGAAATTACATATTTGCGGTGACAAACTTAAAATCGTTTCGTGTTTTTTCAACGTTGATTTGCAGTGAACGACAGTATCAAACGCAATCTAATAACGGTAATCAAATTCTCGCTTTCGATCGGCATTCTGTGGTATTTGTTTACCACCGCCCAGAAAGACGATCAATTTGAGAAATTCCTTTCGCAACCCAAACACTGGGGCTGGGTGGGAGTCGGTTTCGTTAGCTGCATTCTGGCAAATCTCATTTCGTTTTTGAGATGGCGAGTGATGGTACGTGCACTGGGTTTACCGTTCACCTACTTTGATGCCATTCGCATTGGCTTCATCGGTTCTTTCTTTGGGTTATTTGCCTTTGGAATAATTGGAAGTGACACACTCCGAGCTTTTTACGTTACGCGACAGGTCAAGGACCGCATGCCCGAAGCGATCTGCTCGGTGGTTGCGGACCGAATTGTTGGTCTAATCACAATGTTTTCGTTTGCGTCGGTTGCGTTTCTGCTGCTCGACTTCGAGGACATCGCCACCGCTCATCCGGGCAAACTCCAAACACTCAATTACGCTTGCCGAGTAGTTTTAGGAGTAACGGTACTGTGCCTCGCGGGAGTATTCAGCGTGATCCTTGCACCGCAATTGGCGAGAACCAAAACGTTCGATTGGCTGCTACGTTTGCCTCGAATTGGAAATTTGCTAGAGAAATTATCCGATGTGGTGCTGACTTACCGAAGTCAGCCACAAGCAGTTCTTTCTGCCGTCGGGATGAGCCTGCTTGTGAATCTTTGTTTTGTGACCTCGATATATTTCTTAGCAATCGGGCTGACCAATTCTGCTCCATCGTTTCGTGACCATCTACTTATCGAACCCATTTGCATGGTTGCCAATGCTGCCCCTCTTCCCGGCGGCCTCGGCGGAATGGAATTAGCACTTAAGTTTCTGTACGAAGCTTTCTCATGTGAAACCGGGGTAATTGTCGGGTTTGCCTTCCGATTCTCCTTGCTATGCGTCTCCGCCCTCGGTGCTATATTTTGGTTTCTCAATCGGAAAAAAGTTAATTCAGTCTACCCCGCCAAGGGCGACGATTCGCCTGCTTAAATACCAAAGTGACCTTGGTTAATTTGGGGTTTTGAGTAATTATTAAGCGATGACGAGTGTACAACCACTGAATTGCAATACCGAACTTGAAGATGCTCGTGCACCTGCCAAACGAATCTGGCTTCACGCATTGTGGTTGACCGGTCTCGGCTTCATTTTGCTTCCCTACGATTTCTCGTTTTATGGGCATCGATTTGAAGATTCGATCCCGGGCGACTTAACTCGCGTCATTAGCCTTTCGGAAATATTCGCCCACGGTTTCGGCGTCGTATTGGCGGCGATTGCCATCTGGGTTCTTGCCGCCGCTCACCGTCGGTCGATTCCCCGCGTTGTCATTTGTGCGATTTGGCCCGCCATCAGCGTCCATTTACTAAAGTTACTTTTTGCTCGGCGGCGACCGCTCACTTATCTTCAAGCAGATGGAAACCCAAAATTCCCAGATTCAATCGACTCCACATGGCTTGGTTTTTTGTCTGACGAACGCGTTAATTTCCCAACGTATGCCATCCAATCTTTCCCCTCAGCGCACACCGCTACGGCTTGGGGACTCGCTATTGGCCTGACATGGCTTTTCCCTCGCGGTCGTGGGCTGTTTTTCACTCTCGCTTTCTTCGCCTCAATTCAGAGAATCACCTCGATGTCCCATTGGCCAAGCGATGTCTGCTGGGGAGCAGCGATTGCTTTCTTGATGGCAGGCGCCGTTACACAGAACTGGGGAATTGGCTATCAGCTAAGTAAATTTGAGGATAAAAGCAACTTGAACAAGCACCAAACAACTGTCTAGATTGAGCACCCCACATTCACCGTCGTATCACGTTCAAGATTTGATAAGTCCGGCTTCCTCGAATACACTCACGAGAACGCTGACCAATCATCGAAAGACGCCCATGAATCATTATTCTGGAAACGAACGACCGCTGTTCTCACTCCGCATAGAAACTAGGATTTTATTCTGCTGGGCGATCCTACTTCTAATTGCCTCTCCCAATTTGTTCGCCGATGATGCGGAGAACGTCACCAAGACGAGACGCAAGGTAAGTGACTTTCGCAAGGATTTGAAAGTCTTTATGAAACTTTCAAAATCACCAGACCCGCAAACAGAGCGAATCGCCGTTTACAATCTTTGCCAACTTCATCGTGAAATCGCGATTTCCCCAAAATTTGACGAGAGCATCCAGCTTCAAGGCATGCGTGTCGTGATTTCAAAACGTCTCACAACCTTTTCAGCCGATTTTGCAAACAGCTTGAAACGCCTCGCGCGGCAGAAAAAGAAATCATCAGTGGATCAAGAACTTGAATCACTAGACTCTAACCCGCCAAGGGAATCGAACTCGCAATCTGTTTTGGCGGACGAACAAGCAACCGGTGAGAATAACCCACCTTCAACCGGATTGGCTTCACTGGCAAATTCCGCCGACGAAGCCGAACTTGAAAAAGCAATGTGGATTTCCGCAGTTTCTAGTTACGACTCGCTCAACTGCGTAAGTGGAGGGCCGGAGCAAATCTTTTCTTTAATGGGAGGTCGCCTAGCCCCACCCTGGGATCACGGGCAGGATCTTGTCGATTTAATCACGACGGTCATTCATCCGAATTCGTGGCGTAACAACGGAGGCAATGCCTCGATTCACTACTACCAACCTTCAAGAGTGTTAGTGCTTCACGCGTCGCTTCAAGGACACCACGAAACCTCTAACCTACTTGAGAAACTACGCGGATCCTCGCAAACCCAGTTGAACATAACAGGTAGACAAGGGAGTATTCGAAACTGAAACCCTCCCTTCGAAACTGAACCAGCCTACTTACGCGGTTTCCCTGACGCATCTCCCCAAATCACCTCGTAGCGCCCCTTCGAATCGGCAGCGGCACGAGCCATTCCTGCGGTATTAAACCCCATGGCGATATTTCCATCCTTATCAACTGCGATGAGTCCACCGTCGTTTTTATTTAGCCGCCGCCGCAAATTGTCGTCGACCGCTTCCTGCAGGGTAGCACCTTTGTATTTCATTTGTGCTGAAACGTCGTAGGCAACCGCATTGCGAATATACTGCTCGCCGATGCCAGTTGCAGACACCCCGCAAGTTGCGTTGTCAGCATAAGTTCCCGCCCCTACTATCGGGCTGTCCCCAATTCTTCCAAACTTTTTATAGGTCATGCCTCCAGTAGTGGTTCCCGCAGCGATGTTTCCTTCTCCGTCGAGGGCAACACAACCAACCGTTCCCATTTTCCAGCTGGTTTCCAGTTCTCCGTCGGTATTCCGATTCAGCCCTGAAGTTCGCGACTTCATTCGTAACTTGTAACGCTCCCACGACTTTTTTGCTCCGGGCGTATCAAAGTAATCCGTTGGCACAAACTCGACGCCTTGCTGCTTGGCAAACTCCTCCGCTCCGGGGCCAGCTAAAAGGACATGCCGCGTTTCAGTCATTACCAATCTGGCCAATGAGATGGGGTTCTTTACAGTCTTGACGCCAGCGACGGCACCACAGGCCTTGGTCTTTCCGTCCATGATTGACGCATCCAACTCATGGTCACCAGCGGCATTAAACACAGCGCCTTTCCCTGCATTAAATTGCGGATCATCCTCCAGAATTTTCAAAACCGACTCTACAGCATCCAGTGCAGTCCCACCGGAGGACAAAACTGCAACGCCTTGATCAAGTGCTTTTGTTAATGACGCTTTCCTTTGCTTCACCTGAACGGGAGATGCGTTCGCGGCCGAGGAACCGGCACCTCCGTGAATTACAATCGAATAGCTGCTAACTTCAGGTGAATCCCCCTCCTCTCCGGGCGTCTGTCCATAAAGACAAACCGAGGGACTGATGAAAGCGAAAACCAACAGCAACCGAAAACAATTAATCCCCATCAACCTAACTCCAATTTACTTGTTTCACGCAACGCCAAGATTGGCGTCTAAATCCAACTCTGTTTGACAATTAATTCCAGTCCGGCCTATTTACTTTGCGCCAAATGCATAGAGCGCGTCAAAAGTACGGATAAATATCTTTCCGTTTGAGATCGCTGGCGACGACGTGATTTCTTCGCCTAATTTATTTCGGGCAAGAACTTCTAACTCTTTGCCCGCTTTGATCACAAAGACCGTCCCTCGCCGCCCGGCAAGATATATCTTGCCGTCTACGGCAACCGGTGTCGCGCGCTGTTTGTCTGCAGACAACCGCTCGCGGTAATAGCGCTCTCCAGTTAGTGCATCAACACAGGAAACGTCACCTTTTTCACCGGCCAAATAAACCAAGCCGTTATAAATCACCGGGGTCGACACGTCTGGCGTTCCTTTCGGCAATTTCCAATGCAGGGCTTTGCGTTTCCCGGTTACATCCCCCTGAAGCGGCACCCGCAAACCCAGCACTGATTTCCCTTTGGCTGTTGGCGCAACGATGATCCCGTCTGCACAACTCGGTGATGCCACGAATCGCAAATAATTATTGTATCCCTCACCCTTCGGATTGACTCCGCCGCATCGCCAAATCTCCGAACCATCCTTGAGCGAGTGTCCGATCACATAGTCCGCCCCGTGAGTTACGAGATACTCGTGCTTCTCATCTCGATAGATCGTTGGCGAAGCATAAGAATGCGTGTTTTCCGAGACAGCATCTGTTTTTCTTAAATGTACCCAGATCTCATTCCCAGTTTTTGCGTCGAGTGCAATGACTTGTCCAACAGATGTCGTCTTGGTGTCCCGCATGTCCCCGTGCATCAGCGCCAAATATAGATTGCCGTTATCTAAGACCGGTGTCATCGACATACCAAATTGAATATTAAATTTCCCGTACTCCTTCTGCAGATCTTTTGTCCACACCGGTTCGCCTTCAACTGTGAAACACTGCAGCATTCCATTGCCCATCATGGTCCAGACATGCTCGCCATCGGTGCTTGGCGAAGGACTGGCTGCATTCGCACCATCGCGACTTTTGATGTCATTCCCTGCTAAGCCGCGTTTCCACTTCAGTTCGCCGTTCATCCCGATGCAAACCAAGACTAACTCATCGCCATCCACGCTAGTTGCAAAAACTCGATTCCCGCAAACAATGGGACTCGAACCCGCCGTTCCCGGCATGGGGAATCGCCAAAGCATTTGATTATCTTTATCAAATTCAACGGGAACTGCTGGCCCATTGCTTACGCTTCGCAAATCATTTCCCCGCCACTGATTCCAATCATCAGCCCAACCAACGGACGCTGTAAAAACTCCAACAACAAATACTGACAGTAAACTGGGGCGACTTACGAAATTCATTGAATCCTCATCTGTTAGATCTTAGCCAAGTGACCTGAACGAAATTTCGGCATTTGGGAATTCCACAAACTCCCTAAATCGACCAATCCTCGGCGGCACAGTCGTTCCGAAATACACAAGCCACCTACAGTCTATCAGAAATTAGTTTGAAATTCGTATTGGAGTTTGCTTCGCAAGGGAATCTAACTTAATTTGAACGAACATCGCGACTCGCCACAAATTCAAACTCGAACCACCCGCTTTCTTCGCACCGGTAAATTATGAAACGCAAGATCACTTCGGTCCCGCAACTTTACCGCAACGTTCGCCGCTGGACCGAAATTGTCTCAGTCATGAGTAAATATGGCTTGGCAGACTGGATGAGTCGCTTCCACATCGACTTTCTGACGGATCGATTGAAAACTCAAGACGGCGCAGCACAGTCTCAACTGACGCATAACGCCCGTATTCGAATGACGCTTACTGAACTGGGGCCAACGTTTATCAAGTTCGGGCAACTACTCAGTACACGGCCTGACTTAATCGGACTGGAACTTGCGCTGGAACTGGAAAAACTGCAATCCAACGCCCCCAAAGATCCATTCGAAATCACAAAACGAATCATTGAAAACGAACAAGGTATCCCACTCGAAGATATCTTTATTGAATTCGAGGAAGAGCCAATCGCCTCCGCTTCCATCGGACAGGTACACCGGGCAAAACTAGATCCTAAACGCTTTGCATTCGCCTCCTCGGAGCAAGAGCAGGGAGCGAGCCCACTGGAACCGCTCGACGTTGTTGTTAAAGTTCGCCACGATGGCATTGACCGTGTCGTTGAGACGGATCTTGACATTCTCGCAGGACTGGCACAACTTGCCGACAAACTCGATGATTTCAAAAATTACCAACCCGTTGCTGTAGTTGAAGAAATGTCCCGCACGATGAGGCGGGAACTTGATTTTGGACGGGAGGAGCGCAATCTCATTCAGTTCCGATCGCTTTTCGAAAAAGAAAAAACGGTCGTGATTCCCGAACCGATCTCCGCTCTCTGCTCCGCGCGGATGATCACGATGCAACACATTTCGGGGACCAGCATCCGAAAAATAAACGACAACTGTCCGGCAGGTGTCGACCCTACCGCCGTCGCTCAGACGGGAGCCAATTTATATCTTAAAATGATTTTTCATCACGGCTTCTTTCACGCCGACCCCCACCCCGGCAACATTATTATTCAGGATGATGGGACGATCGGGCTGTTGGATTTTGGGATGGTTGGAAGGATTAGTGAACAACTTAGAGAAGACATCGAAGCCATGCTTGTTGCAATTGTCAATCAAGATGTTTCAATGCTTTCAACACTAATCAAACGCATCGGGCGATGCCCGAACAATTTAAACGAGTCTGCATTTTCTAACGAAGTCGCCGACTTCGTTGGCCAATATTCGACTCAAATTCTCGCACAGTTTGATATGAGCGGCGCACTCAATGATTTCATGTCACTGGTCAGGCGATTTGAAATTACACTTCCTGGGGAAGTCTCATTGCTGATTAAGGTACTCGTCTCACTGGAAGGAACCGGTCGGCAGCTCAACCCTGATTTCAGTTTGATGGAAATCATGAAACCGTTCCAGCGACTGCTGTTGTTAAAACGTCTCTCGCCAACTCGCCAAGCGAAGAAAATGAGACGGTTTTACATGGAAATGGAACAGCTTGTCGACCAGCTTCCCAAACGCATCTCAAACATTCTGGAACAAGTGCAGTCGGGGCAATTTGATGTCAAACTCGACCACCGCAGGCTTGGCCCCACTGCAAATCGCCTAGTAATGGGACTGATGACAAGTGCGTTGTTTCTCGGATCATCATTGATGCTGAGTTACAAAGTTCCACCACTTCTATTCCCTGAAGTAGGACCGATGGGTTCTCACGATCTTTCGATTCTGGGACTCGCTGGATGCTTAGCGAGCATCATGATGGGCTTTCGCTTGACCTGGGCGATTAGAAAATCTGGCAACCTGGATCAAACCGAGTAGCGGTTAGCAGTCGCAGCCCGGAGATGCCAATTGGTTAACTTGGCTTAGGGACCAGAGATTAAGCGACGCAGTTACTAAACGTTGGCATGTTTTGAACTAGGCAGCTTTTCCAAGCTGCAAGTCCTCGTCCGCTTCGTGCTGAAAATCTTGCGTTGCTTCGTCCTCGATTTTTCGTGCGTCCGTAATCTCTTGAATCGCCGCTTCGATACGTTTGTTCAAATCGTCCAATTCGTTGATTACATCGTCTTGTCTTCGCATCATATCGGCTACCAATTCGTAGCCCGTCAATGCAGGACGTTCCTCTTCGACGATCACGACTGCTTCATCTGCAATTGAATCTTCGATGGTGTCTACGTTGTCGAGGGAATGAGAATTAAATTCAACCGTTTCGTTTGACATCGCTCATTTCCATCCGGTAGAAGCTGGGAATCGAACCTTTTAAAGGCACTCCGAGATCTCAAAAGTCACGTTTCAAGTCCCGAACGGATAAGCGTTGAACGCTCATCTGTGTTACTGAGATCATCGGAAGAAGCGATTCCAGCCCCGCGACTTTTGACGTGACCGTCTGGTGGTAACGACTGGGCAAAAAGTAACAATGACGGTAGGATTCCAAAAATCACGGAACCCAGAGGGCCCAATCTCGGTAAATTTGTTCGATTTATTGGAAAAAATCGCCGTTTATCGAATTGGCTATAGACAGAACTTCGAAAATGCCGGTAAACTCTTGAGTTTGCGTGACATTTCCGCAACAGATGGCCGATTAGCGCTTTGTGGGTCCCCAGATGGAGGCCTGCGAATCTAGTAAATTATAAAAGGATGACGGTGAACTTGATGGTTGGTTTGGAGAAAAAATGGTAAAGCTGCTGGTACGTGACAAAGAATCCATTCAGGAAGCTGTCCGAAGATTCAGAAAACTAGTCGAACGTAGTGGGATCAAGAAGGAAATGCGTCGACGAGAGTATTACGAAAAACCCAGTGAGACCAATCGTCGAGCACGTTTGCGTGCTGAACGTCGATCCAAGCGAAACCGCATGTTGGCGAAACGCTAATTGAGCTCATCAAGATTAAAAACACTGAAGCCAAGGCTTGTTCCTTGGCTTTTTTTGTGCGCGGAACTCAGAAGAGAAAGAATTCCCAGCCTTCGGTAATTATATCTTGGCGGAACAGGGCCAACGTTCAATTACCGATTTAAATCCAACCCCGAAACTCAGCTTAGATTACGTACTCGGTGGCGGTTCGATTCGACTTAGAGAAATTAGGCTCTCGCAATGTCCCCATCGGTGCCGGAACGCTGCTCTTCTCATGGGTTTCGGTGCGAATATTGATCGGCTTCGCCACCGGTGTCGGCAGAGTGGCCTTGGATCCATGACGTTCAAAATACAAGAATAAAATCGAACACTGTCGTTGAGAAAGAAGACCACATTTCACGATCAACTTCCGCAGGGGTTGGCACCTCTCCTGCTGAAACTGAAGAATTTGATCAGCTTCCACCCGGTTCAAAAAATCAAGCTCCATCGCTGACTTGATAAACGTTTTTTCCGCATCTAGCTCAATCTCGTTGAGCACTTGGGCGACCTGTTTGATCGTCAAGAGGTTCTTCCGCAGGCTGATCGTCGGCAACGACATCGATGATTCTTGCTGGATCTTTACCAATCCACAGAATTGCTCGGGCGAGATGACTCGCTGCTCGACCAGATAGATACCAAATTTGAGACTCATGCCAAGGCCCGATGGCTACGTTCGAATTTACTGAAAAGACGCTGTATTGTGATTATTCGGTGCGGAAGCCAAGTAATCTTAAACCTGCCTCTCCCGCACGATTAACTCGCTAGATTAAGCATAACCCAACGCCACGAGCTTAATTCGAGGCTTTGAGACACACTCTTTTGAGTGAGCTTAGGCCAAGACTGGGGAACTTTAACGATTAATAAAAAAAATTTGGTTAGAGAATATGACTCGACGCTTTCGGCGTCCTTCATTACAGAGCCTTAACGGCGGAAGCACACCCCAAAATGCAACAGCAACAGAGTTAACTAATTTGATTTCCTTCCCCACCGAAGCTCTCCAAAATTATTCGGAAAAACTCTGCTTCGCATGGGGGATTTATGAAGTAGGTTTTTGAATCAAAACAGTTTCTTCAACTCATAAACGATCAGCCCCAAAAGCAAGCTAGGCATGCCAACCCCCGAACCAACTCCAAGAAAACAAAACTATATTGATGCTCAAGTTCAAGGCGCACTTCTCAAGCGAATTTGCCTGCACTGGGCGGTCTTTTTTGCTGTCGCAGCGTTTTCAGTCATCGTCCTGCAGACGCTACTGGGAGATCCCGGCCTCAGCATTTTAGAGCGACTTAAACTACAAACTGGCGAATTCGTCATCATTGGAATCGTCATGATCTCGATGTTCCCCGCCTTCATGCTCGATACCATTCGTTTCAGCAACCGGTTTGTAGGCCCAATCGTTCGCCTCAAATCTCATCTGCGACAGCTAGGTGATGGCAAAGTCCAACACTGCCAATTCAGAAACGACGACTTTTGGACAGATATGGCCGACGAATTTAACGGGGCAGCGGCGTTTGTTGAAGCTCAGCAAAAAGAAATCACACAGCTTCGTGCACAACTAGCAGCTCAAAATTCGGGCAGCCTCGCAGGTAACGACTAATTTAGATCCGGTTATTCAGAGCCAACCAAGCCGGATTCAAACGAGCCGAATCCAACCGAATCGAATCCAACCAAAACTGTTCAAACGCTGACATGCTTGGCCTCAAGCAGCCCTTCGGGTTAGTGATAAACTCTGAACACCGCAGATCAGTCGGTATTGCCCCACCAACGCCGTTGGCTGGTGACAAGAGATGGAAAAATGAACGATTTAGATTCGTCAGCGGTATTAAATGTCGTGTGTTGAAATTTAAGGAACTCGCGGGTTTAGTCAAGATTTGACGGCCTCCCCCGCGGTGGGCGACGCTCGTGAGCGAATCCCGTCTAATCTTGGTTAGACTTTTAGGATTTCTTGTCTATGATAAGAGTTGTCTTCCCCACCTTCGCCGCGTTCCAGCAGCAAGACATTGACAATCTCTTCCTAAAATCGAATGACCACTGTGCGAATTCTCTCACTCAGCTTCTTAATTTGCTTCAGCTTTGGGGTGAACCCGCTTTCGAGCAGTGCGGACGAGTACGTAATCAACAGCGAAACGAGTGAGACTCACGTGGTGGGAGATTTCGCTTGCTCTACTTGTCCAGGGCCCTCCAAATCCGCCCTCGAACTGATTCAAGACGGTGGTGAAGTCACCGCCGGAGAAGTCTGGCAGTTTTACCACGGACAAGGGATCGATTCCCTCGAACAATTAACGCTTTGTCTCGACGTGCAACACGGCGACCGAACTGGAACCGCGGGAATTCGCAGCCTGAAATTGACCATTGAAGATCCAGAGTCAGTGGAACTGTTTTTGACGGATGTCAGCCTCGGAGAGCATTCACTCACGATCCCGAATTACGAGATTGCTGCTTTCAAACCGGAAGCCTACCTTGAACTCGAACTCGGATATGATTTCATGAAGAGATTTAACGCCGACAGTCAGGAAAAGGTCTCGGTCAAGGTTTCCACTGAAGACGGCAGTCAATTAAGCGTCATGGTGATCGGCCAAAACAATTTATTTACAGCAAACTTAGATCCAATCTCCCTCGGCCTCTTCGCCCTTTTTTGGGTGCTAGTTTTCCTAGCTCTCTATAATTTAACCCAACCGGCAAACAAGCGACCGCAAGCGGTTAGCGTGCTGGGCAGTCTACCGTCGAGTCCACAAAAGGTCTCGCCGCAATAACGAAACTGCCTTGGTACTCTGGCTATCGTCTACGCTTCCACCACTACCGATTAACTTCTCTGCCTCATCGCCTCATACATCATGACCGAGGCCGTAACGGAAACGTTTAGACTGTCGGCTTGCCCACGCATTGGCAACTTCACGGGTGAATAAGCTTTATCAACCCAACTCTCCCCAAGCCCTTTCGCTTCATTCCCCAAAACCAAGGCAACTTTTCCGGTCAAACCTGCCTCATAAAAACATGAAGCGTTTTCAAGCATTGCGGTGAAAACATGAAACTCTTGGCTCGCTAACCAATCCTGAATTTCTGGAGTGGTTCCAGAAACAAGTGGCATTTGAAATACGACGCCTGTGCTCGAGCGAATTACATTGGGATGAAAAAAATCTGTCAATGGATCAGCACAAAGGACCGCATCAATTCCACAGGCATCCGCAGACCGTAAGATAGCGCCCAAATTCCCAGGTTTCTCAATTGCCTGTAAAACCAAGACAAGTGAGGGCTCTTTTTGTAACGCGAGTTGATCGCCAAGCGAGGCAAAGGACGTACTGGGCCGAACAGCGGTACCGATCAAAGTGCTCGTTCGTGATCCATAGGCTAATTTTTCGAAAACCTCGGGCACTACAAATAACACTTTTGCTTCCGACTTTGATACGCGACTACGTGCCTCGGGTTCTAAGTCATCCCAGAGAGTTTCAGTACAAAATATTTCTTCGAATTGGATCTCGGACTCGATCGCCCGCGCAACCTCTCGATTGCCAAACACGATCATGCGATTTTGAATTTGACGCCCCCGCGAGCTGTGAAGGCGAATGGCTTTTTTAATTCGCTGGTTTTGCAAACTTGTAATTTTCTCAATCAATTGCTTAGCCAATACTTATCAAGATTAATCTGCAACCCATCGAAAGCAATTCCCACTAGGGAGTGACTTATTCTCTTTGGTACGCAGCTCAAGTGCGAAACTCTCACCAGTTCCCGCTTCAAAATGAAACTGACTTTCAACCTCACTCTTCAATTGCCTGTGGTCTACTCCGGGGGTGTGGCAACTCAACAATACCATTTTACACCGCCCTCGGGACAACTCTGAGAGCGATTCAATGAGATGAAACAGATCTCTTTGCAATTTCCAACGCTCCCCTTTGGGGCCACGCCCGAAAGAAGGCGGATCGGCAACGATGATGTCGTATTTGTTTCCCCGCTTTAACTCCCGTCTTACAAAAGTTAACGCGTCTTCCACCATCCATCGAATTGGCGAATCCGCCAATCCCGATGTCTGAGCATTTGCCCGGGCCCAACTGACCACACTCTTGGCAGCATCAACGTGCACAACCTGAGCGCCCCGGTTCGCCAGTGAAAGCGTTGTTGCCCCCGTATACCCAAACAAATTAATAGCTTTTAATCCAGCCAAATCCGCCGGGCATCGCTTGATCCATTCCCAATTGACCGACTGCTCAGGAAAAACCCCAACTTGCCCACTGGGCGTAGGCTTTAATTGCAACTGGAAGTCACCAGCATCGAAACGCCAATCAGCAGGGGCGATTCCATCCCAGCTATATTTGTCGCCTGCCACTTTGCCACGTAGTCGCGCTTGCCCCCAATCCACACTGCTCGCTTTGCCTCCCGGAGCAGACGGAGTTTCCCGACGTACCACCACGCCGCCTATGCACTCTAACTTTTCGTTACGCCCGAAATCCAGCAGGTCGTATTGATGATTCAACATAACATTCTCGACACCGTATTTTACTAATAACGGCTGCCCTTAATACCAAATCCAAAGCCGAGGATAAGTCTGCTGAAATCGGAACACTGCTTCCGGCGAAACATTGGTTCCCCGTAACACCACGCACTGTAAATGCTTTAAATCGTAGAGATTTAGCAGCCCTTGATCGGTCAGGTTCGTTCCTTGAATATCAAGAACCTGAACATTCTTGATTCCCTCGTGTTCCATAATGTCATTGTCGCCGAACATTCGATCTCGAACCGTTATCACCCGCCGCCCCTTCAGTTCGCCATCATAACGTTCCCACTTCATGAATCGCGACAGGAACAACATCGACCGCCAGAACGGCCTCTGAAACCATGCCAACTGGGCAACTGGCTTGTGCATGAATTGGCGACTCTTGTAGACCACACCAAGGTAAAAACAAGTCGAGACAATGGTCAGAAATAACAACACGCCCCCCACGATGGGACCGAGCCCTAAACCCATTAAAAACAGAACCGAGATCCCAGCTAACATCAACGCCATCGCACCAACCAACAGATTCCCAGCCAGTACGATAAACTTCACTGACACGCCTTCGCTCATTGTCTTCTGAAGCCATCGTTGGCAACCAGCCACTTGAATCTCAATGTCCGGCAGCGGGCAATGAAGCTTCTCGAACTTAGAATCAACATGAAAACAAACAACGCAACGGGCATTCTCAACTTGATTCCCACACTTCTTGCACCGTTCCTGCTGATCCCTGACGAGCCCCTTCGAAACTTCCTCCGACTGAAAATCCACAGCCATGATATCTCTTCGACCGGGATTGGCATCCGCCGGTTTTCTGCGGCGCTGTTTTCTACGGTCTGGATTCGCGGAAGACCTCGCCGCAACGTTACCTGCAGCGGCCACTCTTCGCTCACGTTGCCCGGCAGAGGTACCCCGAGCTGATTTCGTTGCAGTAGATTTCGTTGCAGTAGATTTCGTTGCGACTCTTTTGCCGGAGGCTTGGCGATCTCCACCACTTTTCCCCTGTGGTGCAACCCCTGAGCGTTGCCGAGTCTTCACGACTCCCGCCTTCGTTGACTTAGGTTGCCCTCCTAAATTGTCTGAGGATCGACCAGATTCACTTGTTCGACGCGGCTTCACCGACCGTCGTTGCTGCCCAGATCTTTGCTCCAAAACTTGCGACTTAGCGTTGGCTGGAGCCGCCGATTTGACCGCGTTAGGTT
Organism: Planctomycetaceae bacterium; assembly: GCA_024225195.1. GTDB lineage: Bacteria > Planctomycetota > Planctomycetia > Pirellulales > Pirellulaceae > Mariniblastus. Next base: position 20,982 of record JAAEMV010000405.1, read on the forward strand.
CTTCCGAACGGCTCGCAGGTCTTGCCGACTGAGTCTCACCAGGCAGGGGAATTTCAATTGGCTGGTTACACTTTGTGCATTCAACCGTTTCGCCAGCTTTTTCACCAGAGACGATGATTTTCTCGCCACACGCGACATATCTTCCAACAGTTGCGTCGAAGCTGGAAATATTTTCACATTGAATTTCGATGAGCATTGATGAATGGGGTCTCAAACTAGAGTTGCATCAAGGCAAAAGGGCCGGATAGCTTTGCAGCTATTTTATACCATCTAAAAATGCGTTGTTGACGTCCAAATACAATTCCAAAAACGAATTTTGCAAAAATAGAACCCCCGACTGAATGTTTTAACAGCGGCCATGCTAAAAGTATGACAAAACAAGAAAAGACACGCTCGGGAAGCGTGCCTTTTGAATCAAGGTTTTTAGAGTAAAGTCAAATTCGACATTTGAATTAAGATTTTCGCAGTTGGTTATCGCATCAGCGACAAACGTAAAATCTACTTCGATCGACCAACCGTTGTCGCTTCGATGATCTGAGCTGAAAACCCAACCTTGGCCTCAGGTTGGTCAGGGTCACTGGTGACGATCGTCAAATCTTCGTCGATTTGCCCCAGCTTGGAGGTATCCAGAGTGTAGGTCAAAACATGGAGATTCTTTTCTCCCTCGACTGCTTCAAACTGAATTCGTGAATCTCCAGACTTTACTTCTTTGATCGAAAAAGGTTTGGAAGACTTAAGAATCAGTTTCTTCTTGACCGTCTGCCCCTGATTAATTGTCCCCAACTGAATTGGCGAAACCTCAATTCGAGATTTGACGATTCCCTTGACTGCGATTGGCATTCCATTGGTGTTTGCATCATTAGTGACGATGGTCAAGAATTCGCTAAAAGTACCAGCATCTTGTTCGCCAGAAAGCTTAACAACCAATTCATAAGTCACACGTCCCCGCGATTGATCCCGCGATACCTCACGTGCCTCTGCAATCAAATTGGGATTTGTTGATTTAACTTCCAGGATTTTCCATTTTGCGTTACCGGCATACAAAACTTTCGCAATTCTGTCGGCCTCTTGAGAAACCATCACGTTATCGAAACTGAATTCACCGGGCGTCAGAACAACGTCTCTGCGAATTGACCCTTTCACGGAAAATTGAATTTCACCATTTTGAGCCGATGGTGCACCTTTTTTGACGCTTACGGTCAGCGTTGCTCCGCGATTCCCGTAAAAGTTGACAGTATCAAACACTGCAGAAAGCTTTCCCGTCGCGCCCGGCTTTACCTGCGGGGTCAAGATTTTTGGCTTGGTACAACCGCAGCTTGTTTTGACCCCAGTCAGCATTAGATTGCTACCGGTGGTGTTTACAAATTCAAAGACCTTTTCTTGACGCGAACCACGGGCTACGGTTCCAAAATCATGTGACCGCTCAGAAGCCAGTCCTTGAAAACTCGCTCGTGGAGTCGCCGGTTGACTTGATCGCCGGTAGCGACGTCCCTGTTGGAGAGTATTGGAAGCCAGTCGCATTGAAACAAACTGATCTGAAATTTGCCCACCAGTGGCTAGCCCAGGTGAGTCGAATTCAACGATTGGAGGTAGTTGGCCAGCAGTTTCGGCTAAGTTCTGAGCCGGCAAAACAGTGCCGCTAAAAACGCAAAAACATCCAACTAGACCGGCTGAAAGTGACTTAAAATTAATCATAATGCTCTCCGACTCACTTGGCTCGCGGACGGTAGTTTGCGGTAGGGACCATTCAGAATGCCCAGCCTACTCGTTACCATGACCACGTAATTTGATATGACAGTCCAGTAGCTTACGCGGTGAACTTGACCGAGTCTTGAATTCTACGCTGTTTTCAGCGGCATTTGCCCGGATTTGATCCGGCAAATGCTTGTTAGCGAAACTTTACCAATTATGGAAAATCTGACTTGCCGCAATTACAGCAGGCCAAAGCTATTAATCGTTTAACTCAACGTTGACCCGGGAAGAATCCGGATCCAGAAATAACGAATTACCCGACTAGGACTCGAACCTAGAATGTCTGGACCAAAACCAGATGTGTTGCCATTACACCATCGGGCATCATTCGTTGGCTTAGTTTTAACAAAATTAGCCCGTTATAAAAATAGGGTTTAACAGCTTTCTTGGAGCTATTTTGAGGAGTTTGTCTGCTGAGCCACCGCAAAAGCTAATTGCTCTAACTCCATTGCCAAATCCACCCCTACGACACTTACGGATTTAGGAAGAGTCAAGGTAACCGGTGCGAAATTCAGGATTCCAGTAATTCCAGCTTGGATTAGACACGCTACCGCTTCATTGGCTGCCTTTGCAGGGACCGCCAAAATCGCCAAGCGAATCTCTTTTTCACGAACCAATTCAGGCATCCGATCCAAATGATCCACCA
>JAAEMV010000406.1 GCA_024225195.1 Planctomycetaceae bacterium
ACCCATAATCGAGGGCAGCGGTCGCCGCGGGTGCAACAGTGCGACTCCATTCCCCAAAGCTGTTGGATGCAATTCCTCACGACTGGTCAGTGCTTCTGCCATTTTCACTGGATCCCACAGTCTACCTGTTTCTGCCGTTAAATCGCAAATATTTTTGATTACAGAACTTTTTGTTCGAGCCATCAGGGGAACGTAAGTCGTTTCAGGTAACAACAGCTCAGAAATTCGAGGCTCCACCACCGGATCATTACTTGGATTGCGATACAGAACCTTCTCAACCTCAGTTAAGCCTTGCTCATCAGAAGCTCCAATTTTCTTTTCAAACCACTGATGTATTTCAGCTCTTGAAAACCGCCACTTCCCACCCACTCGACGGCCCGGCAGGCGGTCTCGGCTGGCCATCTTTCGAACCTGCTCTGGTGTTAAGTGCAAATACGCAGCGAGTGACATCACGTCAAAATCTTCGTCCATGGAGCTTTTCCGCCAAATCACAAATGGAACACAAAACCGGGAATTCCCAGCCTCAATTCAATAGCCGGGAATCTAAACAACATCGTGAGCTACGCCTACAAGAGATTCACTTCTGGGAGAACCGCATGCAGCTAGCATGCGCAATCGCAAGAAAAAAAGTTTCACGAGGGCGCGGTAAAAATTTTGCTCGACAAACGTCATATTCATTCAATTTTGAGCCATGTCAATTCCGAATTGCAGAAATCTTTGGCTAACGCTTTCACATAAAACCAACCCTGCAGCTTGACGATCAACCTTGACGAAAGTTTTCGATTAATGAGAATCGATTTCGTTGGCAGGATGCTGACATGTACTCGCCCACTCGACTAGGTGTGATGCTTGGTTGGATGCGAGTTACCGCGAATGAAATCGCTTTTTGAATTTTGGCATTCGCCAGGCAGGGAGGCCTTGTGAGTACCCAGTTGTATAATACCAATACGGATCGTGGCATCAGACTTCGGGACATTCTTCCCGATGCCAAGCTTGTTGGCGCTGATGATGTCTTTTTCCAGTCTTGCTGTGGTCTTTGGACAGACTGTCAGACCGACGACCTGTTTGTGGCCATCATGGACTCTGAACAAGACGGCCATGATTTTACACAGGAAGCTATCGCTCGTGGAGCGACGGCTGTCGTAACCGAACGTTTACTAACGACAAACCGCCCCCAATGTCTCGTTAACGATTCCCGTGAGGCTTATGGGAAAATCTGTCAGGCACTCGCTGGCAATCCAAGCCGACGGCTGAATTCGATCGGTGTAACAGGAACTGATGGGAAAACTGTCACCTGTCATCTCGTTTCTGGAATCCTCAAAGCAGCTGGCCAAACCACGGGCTTAATCTCTTCCATTGAGGTAAGCCAAGGAAAAAACCAAACATCAGTTCCCGCCACTGATTTAAACCCACCGTGGCTTGCTGAACAACTAACCTCAATGGCACTCGCCAATTGCGAAAACGCGATAATCGAAGTACCTAGCACCGCCCTCGCGAGACGATGTCTCGCCGGCGTCGAACTCGATGTCGCCATTTTGACAAACATTCGGGAAAACCATCTCGACTTCCATGGATCCGAGGCAAATTACCAAAGGGCGAAGCTACGTCTGTTGGATAAACTCAAACCAACCGGGCTCGCGATCGTAAACCTAGACGACCCCAAGACACACTTTTTACTGAGTAAAATCGATCGTCCCGTCTTAACAATCGGTATTAAGCAAGAAGCCGATATCACAGCTAGGCAGATTGATTGCTCAGCAGGGGGGCAGACTTTTATGATTACCGCCGGCTCCGATTCAATCCCAGTCAGAACGTCAATTATCGGCGACCAACATATTTACAACTGCCTCGCAGCGACAGCCGTTGGACTCGCTCAAGGCATCGAAATTGAGAACATTGCCAAAGGCCTTGAGTCGGTCGGGCAAATCCCCGGGCGACTCGAAAAGATCGAATGCGGACAAGACTTTGGAGTCTGGATCGATTCAGCACGAAGCAGCGGGCAACTTGCAAACGCCATCCGCTCAATTCGCCAAAACACAAAAGGAAACGTTTGGTGCCTTTGCTCTATTGACGAAAATCACTCACAAAGAGAACGCCAACGCCTTGGCGAAATTGCCGAGCGAGCAGCAGACCATGTCATTATCACCAATACCGCCGGCGGACCAATGGTCGACTTCGAACCGGCTCATCAAATTCTCGACGGGTTCGAAGATCCGGGTAAAGCACAGCTCATCCCCAATCGTTTTAAAGCGATTGAATGGGCGCTCACCCACGCCAAACCAGATGATGCCGTTATCATTGCTGGATGTGGCGAACGCCCCTTTGCTTTGATCGGCGAAGAAAACTGGACCATCACTGATCGCGACGTCTGCCAGGCATGGCTTTATGACAACGCTGTGTTTTCAGAACCAAACGAGCCAGACGATGACCAGCAAAACATCTTTGACATCGATGACTATCGAACGTAATTCCCCCAAAAAAAGTCAATCAAACAAGAACCAACCCTGAAAACATGGTTTTTTACAGCCCTCAACCCTAATAGTCGCTAGCACAAAAGACTTCCCTAAAAAGAATCACAAATCGCTATTGCGTCGCTCAAACTGCTTCAGTAAACGTATTCCATCAAACAACCCATCTGAATTTGCAAAAGCTAATTCAACCCCCTCCGACCTAAACATAAAACAAAACACCTTAAGATCAGTCGACGGTGCTTGAAACGCGGGAATCTTGCACCACCCTCCCTCCTGGGGGTAGAGCATATTTTGCTTATTGTAACTATGGTTTCTGGGTCAACCGTTACAATAAGTGCTCACGGCTGAGCTTGAACTGAGCACTGGGACGAACTCCGTCCCAGTGCCAGGGAACACGAAGCGTTGGTCTCTCACGAGGCCAACGCTTTTTCATTTGCCGACAGTCAGTTGCGACGCAATTATCCTGGCCGCATTTCAACACAGATCGCATTTGCGTTTACCACTGGCGTCAGAACCCAATCGCCGTTTCCCAAAAGCACCTCGAAAAACCGCGAGAATTAGCTAAGATGGGTTCAGGGTTGCCCAAGTGTTCGCCCGTCACTCTCATTTTATTGGCCCTGCACAGAAGTATAACAACATGCCAACTTCACCGAATCGAATCCTTAACTCTGTCAGCTTAGCTATCTTAAGCCTTGTTTCAATTACGATTTTTTCCGGATGTGACTTAGGCACCTATAAAAAAAGACTTAGCGAAACACCTGCCCAGCAAACTGCTCCAGCTGATTCAGCTACCGAAGGCGATAATGCATCTAAGGAAACACCGGAAGCTAGCGAAGAAGAGTAAAGCAAAGCTCTTCTAGTCCTTCCCTGCCAATAGCATCGACGCTTACCTGTTTCAAAACGGTTTTAAAATTCCCAGCCGAATCACGCTGCGTCTCGTTTCTGCATTTGATTCACAATCGGCATTCTATCAGGGCGATTGCTTCTGTTATCATTCGGCGAGCGATAAAACGAGCTCACACGCATCGACCGTATGTTGAGTATTCAATGCCATCTTTTTCCAGACTAATGCCGCTGGCAATTACCCTCGCCCTCTTGGGCGGCGTACTCGCAGTCGCCTCGAAAAACATGATCGTCGACCTCGATCTTTTTCATGAAATGGCATTGTTCAGGCAGATGGAATCCGAAGGTTCAATGCCGACAACCGATGCCTTCGCCTACACGCCTACTAATGAAACAGTAGTCCACCACGAGTGGGCCACTGGCGCTGTAATTTATCTGGCAACTGTATCCACGGGTTTGGGTGCGCCAGCATTGGTGGCACTGAAATACTTTCTCACTTTTGCGGTCTGCTTAGGCTGTTTTATTTATGCAAACAAACAAGGCGCCAGTCTTGCCGTGTTCTCCATCCTCGCACCTTTCGCCCTAAACCTTGGCGGCTGGATGGCATTCAACAATATCCGCGCACAACTGTTTACCTTGCTCTTCCTGGTAATCTTATTTTTTTTATTAGACCTGGATCGACGCGGCAAACGATGGTGGGTGTTAATTTGGTTTCCGCTGTTTATTGTCTGGTCGAATATGCACGGCGGCGTCGTCTCTGGAATGGGAATTCTCGGAGTCTATTGTTTTTCGCGTTTAGTCGAAGCTGCACTTGAGACTCGCTCACTTCTTAAAACTCTCTACGAGGTCTGGCACCTGATTGTCATTGGTCTCGTCACTCTGACCCTCTTGATCGTCAACCCTTATGGTTGGGAATACATTCCCTACCTGTATCGAGCCGTTTCAATGGATCGTCCGCTCATTCTTGAATGGCGGCCAATTTGGGAAATTCGCTTACCATTGATCTATGGAATTTCGGTACTCATCGCCGCCTATGCTATTTGGCGGGAAGGCCGAACCTCTGTCTTCGCAAGTCTAGCGATTGTCTTGACTGCTTATCTCGCCGCCAAACATTATCGCCACGGTTCGCTGTATGCCGTGACTTGGGCCTGCATGGTTCCTCCGATGATCGAACGCTCAGGGCTTGGACAAGAAATTAAAAACATGTTCGATAACTACAGAGCACAAATTACCGTCACCGCGTTTGCGATCGCCTTGATAGCGACAGGCTATTCCATCAACGTTCGATTCTGGGAATTAAAAATCCCCAATCAAATTTCCAAAACACAAAAACACGAAGTCATCTATCCCGCTGGTGCCGCTGACTACCTGAGCGAACAAAATCTGGAAAGTGAACTTAATTTATTTGTCCCCTTTTCGGCGGGTGCATTTGTGCAATGGAAACTTTATCCGCAAGTCAAAGTAAGCATCGACAGCCGTTACGAGGTTGCCTATCCGGACTCAGCGATTGTTGAAAACGATGACTTTTACAAGGCTCGTGAAGGCTGGCAGGCCACGCTCCAACGTTATGACACACACGCAGTTTTGGTTCCTGTGAATTCACCTCTAGGGGAATTACTCGCCGAGAATGGATCTCAAATGGCGAAACAAATTGGCTGGTCGCCAATCTATAAAGACTCTGGATTCGCTCTCTACGTCCCCGAAGCCGAGTCGGAGAAATTTACGCCAATCGACCGAACCGGCGAGCCGATAAAAGGCGTTTTCCCATAAACCTCTATTACCGCTCCACCGAATCTGCGCCCGACGAATCACGTTCAAGCTCTTTGACTTCCGAGGACCGCACCCGATTCAATTCAAATTGAGCGGAAAAAAACAGGAAAATGCCGACTGGCATCAAGAGAAATTGCCGTTCCAACGCAACGTAAAATAAAAAAAACAAAGCACTAAATTGTCCCACTCGCCCAGCAATTACCGTTGCTTGCAAATACGACATCCGCCGAGCAAGGACGCTTCTTAGCATACGCCCTCCATCCATCGGAAAAGCGGGGATCAAGTTCAACAGAAACAGCACAAGATTGATCCACAGCAGAATCAGAGGTAACTGATTCAGACTCTCAAAAACAGACGGTGGAATCAGCGAACCTCCCGCAAAAAAGATACCTACCGAGAGAAGCAGTGCGATCCCCAAATTTACCGCTGGTCCAGCGAAGCTAATTAAAAACTCTTGCCCCGGATTTTTTGGCATTCCCGCCAATCGAGCCAGCCCCCCAAACGGTGCGATAATGATATCCTTGGTAGTGGCACCAAATCGACGAGCCACTAAAGCGTGCCCCAGTTCATGCAACAATACGCAAATAGAGAGATTCAGCAGCAGAAACAACGAAGCACCAGTCACAAACCAAACTTGGTCGCCAAAGACCAAAAAATTGCAAACTACACAGACCGGCACTAACCAAAACGTCCAGTGCAGGTAGACATCGATCCCCGCGATCCGCATTAGTTTCAAGCATCTTCCCACAGCAAAATCCAACCTTACGCACAGTCAACCGTCGTCACACCTGGTTAAAACCATTTCGCTCCAACCATTACCATCCGCAGCTTCTAATCTTTTTTATCCGTGCCCAACAATCGTTTGTCACCATCTCGTTTTGTGAAACCGGTCTTGTCAAAATACTCGCACAGCGGAATCGCATATTTGCGACTCGTATCCAAAATCTGACGAATTTCGCTCATCGTTAACCCGTTCGCCGCTTCAATTTCCTCAACTAGTTTTCGCTTGGTTTCCGCGACAACTTCGCTATGGATGTAATACTCAGGCGCGATCTTTAGTAGGTCACCGTTCTCGCTGGCCATCTCCAACAACTCTCTGACTGACTCTTTATTTTTCTTCGCGGATGCCTCGAGTTCAGTAACTGTGGGAACTTTGAGCCCTGCCTTCCTAACGATTTCAATCAATTCTCCAAGCAAGGCTTTTTGCCCTTTTGATAATTTTGGACCATACCCAACGATCCCTACTGAATTGACATTGGCAATAATTTTCTTGTCCCGCTTAAGCTCTTCAACTACCAAATCAAGTAACTCAGGTGTATCAAGATACTTGAACTCAACATTGAGTGCCGATCGGGGATGCGTGAAGCGAAGCGGTTGAAGCCGATGTAATCGCTCGAGTGCCTTAATGATCCGATCCGCGAGGTGCTCAAATCTGCTGCGGTGCACCTTGACACTTCGATTCATTGAGACCGGGATCTCAATTAGATCTCCTCTATCTTTTAACTGCGTAAAAATCTCCTCGAACTCAACCACCCCTGCACTTCTGGCAAGATCAGCAGGAGTCCATCCAAGATCATCCGAAAGGTAGACACTTGCAGATGCACGAGTCAGCGGATCCAGACTGGTCAAATCAGAAATCATTTCAAGGTCGAGATCAGTAGCTTTCTTGATCCGCTTTGCATTGGGCATCAGGACTCTCCCGCCACCGATCGTCACCACGGGCGATTGCAAACGAACAACAAACGGCTGATTCCAAACCGCAACCGCAGCGTCATTGAGAAAAACCTGAGCGTAGCATTCTTGACCGGGTTCCAATTCAGAAACACCGAGCAAACGCAAATTCCCAAACAGTTCGGCGGTTCCTACGTGAAAACGAACTCGTGTTCGATCTTTTACCGGCTTATTCAGTCTGTCCAGCAGATGTAATTTCACAGTCATCAACGTCGAAGGCAACAAATGCCCAGTGGCACACAATTCATGGCCGCGGTCAATTTCGAGATGGTGCACGCCCGCGAGGTTAATCGCCGCCCTTTGCCCTCGTGACACCGTCTCCGATGCTGAGTCATGGTTCTGGATTCCCCGCACGCGAACCGATCGATCTCCCGGTTGTATTTGTATCTGGTCACCAACACTGACCCGCCCGCTGCTAACCGAACCTGTCACTACCGTTCCGTATCCGTCTATCGTAAACGTCCTATCAATTGCCATTCGATAAGGAGCATCCTTCCGGTTCGCACGATCCGTTTGAGCAACCGTCTCAGCAGCAGAGCGAAGTGCATTTTTTAATTCTTCGACTCCCATCCCAGTCTTAGAACTGGTTCGGATAATTGGTGCGTTTTCCAGAAACGTACCTACAACCATCTGGCGAATTTCATCTTCGACTAAATCGAGCCACTCTGGATCTGACAAATCACATTTTGTTAGTGCGATTACACCAGCGGGAAGGTCAAGCATTCGTAAAATATCGAGATGCTCTTTGGTCTGCTGCTTAATAGAGTCATCACCGGCGACAACCAATAAAGCCAGATCCATCCCCGTCGCACCAGCAAGCATCTGGCGAACAAATTTTTCGTGACCGGGAACATCGACAATCCCCAGACGAAATGGAGGCAAGTCAAGGTGCGCGTACCCTAACTCAATCGTTATCCCACGTTTCTGCTCTTCAGGGAGACGGTCTGTATTTGTCCCTGTCAAAGCACCGATAAGCGAAGTTTTACCGTGGTCAATGTGCCCAGCGGTTCCGAGAATAAGATCTTTTAACATCGCCTAATTCTAAATGAATCTGGGCATTTAGCCCAGCGGTAACGTGACCTACGATCGGTTGAATTCAGCCTTAGAACCACTCTCTCGCGCTCCTAATATCAGAAATCGTTCGCCAAATTAACGCAAACCAAACAGGATTTCCAGAGACAGCCCGATGAACGATAGTGAATCCGAGCCCTAAACAGTACACTACGTATCCACCTCCCTGCCCTAGAACGACGAACACGCAAAACTTAAGGATCGCGCTTTGAATAATATTGGATTCATTGGAGCCGGCCAAATGGCTAAGGCGCTCGCAGTTGGAATCGCACAATCTGCGGATCAATCCATCAATTTCTTCATCTCAGACCCCTGTGACGCTGCATGCGACAGCTTCGCTCATCTCGTGGGCGAACCCCACAGCATCACTCGCGTGGAAAGCAATCAACACCTCGCTGACTCCAGCGAACTTATTTTTCTCGCAGTCAAACCACAATATCTCCACGATGCCATCGAAGATGTTGAATTTAAAAATTCTCCGCTGATATGCTCGATAGTCGCTGGTGTCCGAACCTTTGAGCTTGAACGCTTAACCGGCTCCCAGCGTATCATTCGAATGATGCCTAACCGCCCCTGCTTGATCGGCATGGGCGCCTGCGGCATGACCGCCGATTCAGCAGTTAATCTTTCTGACCGACAAACACTCAAAACAATGCTTGAACCGATGGCAGTGGTCGCTGAAGTCTCAGAGTCAATTTTAGATTCCGTGACCGGCCTATCCGGTTCGGGGCCCGCCTTCGTCTTCACCTTTATCGAATCACTAATTGACGGGGCAGTTCTGACGGGAATGCCTCGGGCTACCGCCCGTCAACTGGCCATCCAAACCGTGCTAGGCTCAGCTAAAATGCTTCAGGAAACAGGCGATCATCCCGCAATTTTGCGAGATAGCGTTGCCAGCCCGGGAGGCACTACGATCGAGGGTATCAAAGCCTTAGAGGAAAATTCATTCCGGGACGCTGTTATTTCTGCTGTTCAGGCGGCAACCGAGCGATCTCGGGAACTTGGCTAACTCCCTCCAAGCGACGGTTCAAGAGTTTTTTGGTTTTCTTTTGCCATTTTTAACCCTGCGTCATAGGCTACTACCTAGCGCCGCGCGTACCGCTAGAATGGGAGTAGTCTTCGCAGCGGGGATTTTTTTGGTTTTGACAGTTTGGGAGTACCGCGTGTCTCTATTTGAAAACGACAGTTACGTCTATCGCGATACGTTTTTCATCCTCTTTGAAAATCACAACCGTCCCAGTGGTACGACTGTGAAAACAGTAATTGAGCAGATCGCTGAAAACTACGATCTCAACAATCTGCGAGAAGTCGACGGAAAATTTGAATCCGTCACCATCATTTGCCCCCACGACAGTTCCGCAATGGAAATTAGTTACGTCGGAGGTGAGGAAGTAGTCGAACAAGTCGACAACCTGCGAGAAGAATTCCTGAGCATGACACTCACGACCGAAGAACACGAAAAATTACGGTCGCTATCAAAATCCAACGCCCGGTTTGACATCTACCACTTTGAACGCCAACAAGGATCAGAAGAAGACGGTGAGATGCTGGACCCTGGTGGCCTCTTGTTAATCATGGAGCGAATCGCCAACGTGTGCGAAGGAATTGGGCTCGACCCTCAATCGAACTCACTACTCTAATTCCAAGTCAACTCCAGTCAGAATATTATCCATTTAGTTTCACGAATCAGCCAAATCTGGTCCGAACAACATGCAAGCAAAAGAAATAAAAAACGGGTCGATTGTCGAATACGATGGGTCACCCGTGATCATCGAGTCAATAAAAGTTAATTCGCCATCCGCGCGCGGTGCTTCAACCGTTTATAAATTTCGAGCACGTAATATTGTCACGCGTCAAAAAGTTGATATCGCCTTGAAAGGAACTGAGTCATTAACCGACGCGGACTTTGAAAAACGCGATGTCAAGTTAATGTATTCTGATGCGACTCATTACCACTTCCTCGACCAAACCGACTTTCAACAGTATCCAGTTCCGATGGAGGATATTGAAAATGAAAAACCCTACATCACTGATGCACTCGAGGGTATTTTAGCGCTGATCTACAACGGAGATTGTGTTGGAATCCAGATTCCCCACACGATCGAGTTGCTCGTAACTCAATGCGACCCCGGCGTGAAAGGAAATTCAGCGACAAGCCGAACCAAACCCGCTCAACTGGAAACAGGATTAGAGGTACAAGTCCCCGAGTACCTCAAAGAGGGCGAACGCGTTAAAGTCGACACCCGCACCGGACAATACCTCTCGAGGGCCTGAGCGAACGATTCCCCCGGTGTTAAGCTATTGCTGTTTTGATTTTGACTTGCCCGTGATCATTAATTTGCGTTCCTCTATCTCTAACGCCTGAACCGTCAAGAACTTCTTGCCCAATTTAAATGTTTCTTCGGGGAACAGCATGAGCGCGACGGGGTCACCGTCAATCTCACTCCACTCGACCTCTGCACCATACGCGAGCATCCCCTCTGTCAACTGATCGGCGAACGAATCGATGGGCAGTGGCACCCAGCCAGATCGAACTCGATAAATTCGGCAGGCGATCTGCCCTGGGACATCAGTGCAGAACACATCCAGTTCTCCCTGAACGATCGCATCAAATCCAAAAATGTCGCAACGAAAAAAAACGGACATTCTCGCATCGGCCAAAACAATTCGCGGCTGGCTCACCTGCTTAGGAAGCGTCTTGGCAAACTCACGATTATCTGCCAGCCAGCCATTCAGCTCTGCTTGCGTGATCGTTGTTTTCCATTGGCTTTTTTCACGAACGATATTTCCCAACTCAATTATTTTCGACTCAAATTCCATTCGGTAATCTTCTGCGTCCGCTCGCGTCATCCCGAGCGCAGCCTGGTAGGAAGCGGGCTCGGCAAGCGAACCGCGGCAAACGATCACCACGGGAACCAAAATCGCAACAATACCGCAAAGGAAGCGGATTAGAATTCGCTTTGCACGACGTCGCCAGAGCTCAACAACGATCTCGTCGTCGCCAGCGGATTCGGTACGGTTGCCACTAGTCTCATTTCCAGACATGTCATCGACGCTACGACCAGAGGAAAAAACAAATCGCCATGCTCTCAGCGACGGCACGATTTTCTAATGAAACGAGCCGACGTGTGTGTTACGCAAAAATTCTCGAAAGGGTCGTTAAAAAACTAATTCCCAAAAAGAAATTCGTTCCCTGCTTACGCCGATGGATGACTCTCAGCCAGGTACATCCAACAGCCACAGCCTTTGCAAAAAACCGGCTGTTTCAACATTAAATCGTTAATGGTCTGCGGAGTCAGCGTTTGATTACAATTCCCACAGGTTTCTGTATTGGTCACACCGAGTGCATCCTCGCCCTTCGCAGTCACAAGCCGGCGGTACTGGATCAGCAGGTCTCCCGGAATTTCTTTCTCTTTCCCCTCCAACTCGGAAGATATTCTCTCCTTCTCCGCCACGAGCGCTTTCAAATCGAGTGCGACCTCATCGCTAACTCGCTTGGACTCAGCCTGCGACTTCTCGTGATTCTTTTTCGCTTCGTCAACACCATCGGTGAGTACGTCGAGCTTCTCAAGCTGTTCCAGAATTTCATCTTGCAATACGCTATTGGCCTGAAGGTCCGCAGCAATCCTGTCCTTCAGCAATTGAAATTCTTTATTAGAGTCACAGACATTCAGCTTCGTCTTCATGTCCTCGATTTTCGCCTCACGCTCATTCAACTGAAGTTGCTTAGCATTGGAAGCTTTCCGCATCTCAAGCAACGCGGCCTTAGCTTCATCAAGGGCCTTACAAAAGTTAGCCTCGTTAGCGGCCACGATTCGAACCTTTCGAGGGCCTTTGTCCATACGCTCACCAATGTCCGTCAATTGACGCAACATTCGATGCAAAGTTCGAAGCAACCCGTAGTCAAGACTCACTAGCTTTCACCTCCACTTGTTTTGGAACGACGAGAATCTGCCAATAGACTTCCGTGCAGAATCCCCAATTATTTGGTGCATCGTACCAATAAAAAAAACCGCTGACCATCACAGGTCAGCGGTTCCTTGATCTCCAGCCAAATTTTACCGTAATTCAGCCAACCATTTTTAGTACTGGCTATTCTGCCCAACCCCTAATTCGAACAATTCAGGTGAGTTGCTGGCGGCCTCTGATCCATTTAATCGATCCGAAACGTCTGAGTTATTCGACGCTTCTTTTTCCGAAGCGGCTCCGAGGTCAAGATTACCCAACGCTGGAACAAAACCCTCCAGTTGCTGACTTCGCACTGGATTCTGAAGCTTTCTCACCGCTTTCGCTTCAATCTGACGAACGCGTTCGCGAGTGACCTTGAAAATCCGGCCAACTTCTTCAAGCGTATAGGTATAGCCGTCGCCCAAACCATAACGCAAACGAATAATCTCCCGCTCACGGTAGGTTAGGGTCTTTAAAAGGCCATCAATTTTATCACGGAGAATGCAGTTGGTTGCCGCACGAACAGGATTATCCGTCTGCGAATCTTCGATAAACTCGCCAAAGCTACAGTCATCCCCTTCGCCAACGGGACGATCCAAACTGACAGGATGACGCCCGATATCGAGAACGCGACGAACCTCGTCGACATCCATTTGAGCCCGGACAGCAATCTCTTCCATCGTTGGAGGACGCCTTGTCTCTTGATGGAGTGCCTTCTGAATGTTTCTAAGACGCGAAAGGACATCAATCATGTGAACCGGAATTCGGATGGTTCTCGCTTGATCGGCAATTGCTCGCGTGATTGCCTGACGAATCCACCATGTAGCATAAGTTGAGAACTTAAACCCACGCCGGTACTCATACTTATCGACCGCCCGCATCAGCCCTGTATTCCCCTCTTGAATCAGATCAAGAAAGCTCATCCCACGGTTGCGATATTTTTTCGCGATAGAAACAACCAACCGAAGATTGCAACTGGACAGCTGCCGTTTCGCGTTTTCAAATTCTGAGAAAAATTTCTCACAGTCACCCACTCTTTTTTCTAAGCTCGCAGGGCTTTCCTGGCACAGTGTTACTAAGCGAGCTAATTCCGATCGAAGGTGCTTTCTTTCGACTTCAGTTGGAGCATCTGGACCTTCGTCTCTTAACTGGCTACGAATCAAATTCATTCGATCCGAGTAATTTCTCAATTGCTTGATCATGGGGCTAATTCGTCGAGACCGAAGACTTAATTCTTCGACCAAAACTACTAGTTTCGCCCGGCGGCTGAGAAATCTTTTTCTCGCCGATTTCTTCTCCATGTCATCAGTTTGCTTACTTATTAGGAGCTTGAAATCTTTCGCGTTCTCCTTTAGCAGGTGCTCCATCGTTTTGAAGTTATGGGGCATTCTTGCTTGAATCTGCTCTTTCGTCAGATTCTCAGTCAGCGAAACCTTGATGGTTCGGTCGAATGGCAACTCGCCAGCATAAACTCGCTTAAGAGTCTCAAAGGTCGCCATTAGAGCGTAGTTACTTGTAAGCACACCTCGTCGATAACGTTTACGAGCAATCTCAATCCGCTTTGCCAACGAGATTTCTTCATCGCGGCCCAACAGTGGAATCACTGCCATCTGGCTCAGGTACATCCGGATGGGGTCGTCACTTGGCCGGGGCAATTTACCGAGCGCTTGCGGTGTAGCGACTTCGCCATCCGAGTCGGCTTTGGGAATCTCTTCGGCAACCGCTTCACCAGGAAGTGAAGCAGCGTCGCACAATTCAATGCCTGATTTTTCGATCGCCGCAATCAAACCGTTAAGCTTTTCAGCGCCAACAACCTCATCCGGGAGATAATCGGTTACATCTTCGTAGGTCAAAAACCCCTGAGACTTCCCCTTTTTGATGATTTTTGCAAGCTCATTCTCATCAATTTCAAAATTCTGCTGGTTTGCGGTACTGCTACCGTTCGCTGTCATTTCCACGTCGTACTCCTGCGAAATCCATTTCGCGCTGGACGCCAACCGATCTGCGTTGAAACACCTTAAACAGATGCAAGTCGAGTGCTACCAAACCGGATTACCTTCGGAATGTTCCTCTCACGCGGAACCAAACCAAACACAATGCCACGGGAATTCACGGGTGGCTCAGCCACACCGCACACTCGCCTCTATCTCAACTCTCGATCAACACTCAAGCTGCCTCCCATCCATGGGCCTGCAAAACACTTAAGTGCTTCTATCTATCTCATCATGCGGAAAATCTGATCTTCCTAGAGGTCACCTGCGACCAACCGCAAACGCCCCGCCTCAGACAATCAAATTTTCCAAAATCTCATATTGAATTATTAGGTTTCTGGAGTTGCTGTCTAAATAACTCCTCCAGAGCACGCTTCTCTTCATCTTCATCCAAGCCACCAGAATGTAATTTTGAGATCTTGGCCTGGGTTCCAGACTCTACTTCTCGCTCATTAAATCTCAAAATGATCGACTGCAACTGATCCTCAAAATCCATTGCATAGGCTGAATTTTGTTCCTCATGAATCTCTTTTTTCGCTATCGCCTCATCATGCAGGTGATCCACCAACTTCCTTAATCTTGGCTCTTCAACTTCGACTGTTAACTGCTGGTAACCTACCCCCCTGCCTTCATGGAAGAACTCTCCCATTAACTCATACAGGTCACGAAGGACGCCGACACGAAACTGTTCCGGTGAAACATTCTCAACGGCCCTATCCAACAGTGAAGGATCCTGGATCAGTAACTGGACGAGCTCCGATTCTTTTTTGTCAAACTTTGAATAGTCGACCAAATCCTTTTTTACTTCCGAGTCACTCGTATCCGGTCGAACGCGTGTCTTCTTTCTAAGATCCGTTAGACGTCGCCGCACCATCTCAGGAGCCAATTGAAATTGCCGCCCTAACCGCAACAACATTTGATCTTCGCGAATACTCTTGGCAGTCGAATTCTCGTCTTCCGGAATACTAGCGAGAGTTTTCAAAATATTCTCGAGAGCCTGATTCGAACGATGAGTGTCATTCACCAAATCAACGCCGCGCGTCTCGACAAGAATCTTGTGAGCGATTGCATCAGGCGCTTTATCGACCAACGCCTGAAAAGCTCCACCACCTTCTGCCATCAAAAAGTCAAAGGGATCCAATCCATCGGGAAGGCTCAAGATCCTTAAGTCGACATCATGAGCCACAAACAAATCAAGCACCGTGTTCATGGTGCGTTGGCCAGCCTCGTCACCGTCTAGAACCAACGTAATTCCATCTGCAAATCGCTTAATCAACCGGATATGCTGCTCATTCAAAGCAACACCCAAGGCAGCAACAACGTTAGTCAGCCCCGCCTGCCACGCTGCAACGACGTCAGTGTAACCTTCCACAATTACTAGGCGTTTATCTTTGACGCTCGTCTTCTGGACGTAATTCCTGGCAAGATTCAACGCATACAGGTTCTTGCTTTTTGAAAACAGCCGCGTCTCCGGCGAATTGACATATTTCGCGGGCGGAGCGTCTCCGTTTGGGTAAAGACTCGGAACCACCCGTCCACCCAAAGCGATGGTTCGCTCTTGAGTATCACGGATAGGAAACAAAACTCGACCACGAAATCTTTCGTACCACCCACCTCGATCATTTGCCGAAACGAGACCACATGCCTGCAATATCTCCGGCGAAAAACTGGTGCCACTGGACCGGTCAACCAACCAAGACCAGGACAACGGCGCAAACCCAACGCGGAATCGCTCAATACTCTCCTGCGTAATTCCTCGATCAACAAGATAATCACGAATTGGAGTTGCAGCATCAGAATTCAACAAACACTCGTGATACTCTTGCTCAGCCCAGGCCATCGCACGATACAAGGTCGCCTTATCATCCACCGAGCCCTTGACCACTTTTTTCTGGTAGGAACGCACCTCAATCCCAGCTCGTTCAGCCAAAATTTCGAGTGCTTCGCGAAAATCCACACCCTCGCGTTTCATCACAAAATCAAACACGTCTCCACGTACGTCGCATGGATAGCAAACCCAATTTTGTTTATTCGGATTGACCTGAAAACTTGGTTTCTGGTCATCGTGCCACGGGCAATGTCCTACATAGATAGATCCCTGACGACGCAAATTCATCTCACTGCCAATCAAGTCAACCACATCGGTTGCTTGCTTGACCTGATCTTTCACGTCGAAATTTGGAACTTGAGACACCAGAGAACTCCATACTGTGACACAGTCACGAACCCTTGTTCGTTTGGAGGTCGCGAAGCGAAACTTTCGCCAGCGATTAATAGATACTGCGGGTAAACAAATGTTACGCCGACATACGTTCTATTGTGGTGATAGCCGTTACCAAGCAACTATTTTAAAATCCACTTCCGTGTGGTTTTTCGTTTTTTTTGCTGGTTTGCTGCTATGAAGTTAGTGCCCTCCATGACACAGCACTCTAACCTAAAATATCGCCCGAAATTGAGTCAACACCAATCTCACAAACAAATCAATAAACTCCCATAATCATATCACCGCAGTGAAAGCATAAGCAAGCACTCGAATTCCACGACAATAAAACACTTACTCACGGGGAAACCTGTTCATAAACTTACTTTTCTCGCCAATCCCTTACTTGAGAGTCTTCCCCGCAATCGCTTTTTTAAAGATGCTCGTGGATAAATTCGGTCATCAACTTACGAAGATGGGCTGACTGTTTTTCATCACGAACCGAATGACGACTGCCCGGATACAGCATCAGGTCAAATTGCTTGCCCGCGTCCTGCAATTCTTTTACGAACTGGACCGTATTGTTGAGATGGACGTTGTCGTCAATGGTGCCGTGGATCAACAAAAGGTCTCCCTTTAAATCGTTTGCTTTACCGTTCAAAACCGAAGCATTGAGATATCCATCGGGATTTCCGTTCGGCAAACCCATATAGCGTTCTGTGTAGATCGAATCATAATTTTTCCAATCCGTAACGGGAGCACCCGAAATCCCCATCTTAAACGTGTCCGAGTGTGTCATCGCATAGGCAGTCATGTACCCGCCATAACTCCACCCCCAGATACCAATTCGGTCCGCGTCAACCCAAGCCTGTTGTTTCAACCAATCAACCCCTCGCTCGATATCAGCGAGTTCATTGACGGCAAAATTTCGATGGATGGGCCAAGCGTGTTTTACGCTGCGGTAACTCGCAGATTGGTTATCACAAATCCAGATAACATACCCTTGCTGGGCGAGCATCTGATGCCAAAGCGACTGTGCCCCACCAAATCGATTGCGCACGCGAGGCGCCTGAGGACCTGAGTATATATGCACGAGGACTGGATACTTCTGACCTGGATCAAAATTTGCCGGTTTGATCAACATGGCATCCATAGGCTGCTCGTTTGCAGATGGCACCTCCAGGAACTCAGTACTCGTTCCCCCCACGTACTCAATACGATCATCAGAGGAACCATTGAATTGCCTCAAAACGGTGCCTTCGCAATTACGCAACAAAAATCTCGGGGTCGTATCGACGTCACTCCAACCGTCAATAAAAAACGACATATCCTTACTGAAATTCACGGCATGCTCCCCTTTTTCCGGGGTCAAATCAACCAAATCTCCAGAAACTAAGTCCTTACGATAGGCGTGTATTTCAGTTGGCAAATCCTTGGCGGCGGTGAAAAAACAATATCGCTTATCCTTGGAAACCCCCAATAAAGCTCGAACCTCCCACTCACCCTCAGTCACTGCTGATTTAAGCTTTCCCTCGGCTGAATAGCAATAAATGTGGCTGTAACCCGTTCGCGGACTTCGCCAAAGAAAATCGCCGTTGTTCAACAACACTGGATCACCCGGTGACTCAATCCACGCTGGGGTCTTGTCACGAAAAAGAAGTTTCGGATCCTCTCCCTTTTCGTTGACTGCAACCAGATCGAGCCACGTCTGCTCACGATTTTGAACCTGAATCAACAACTGTTTCCCATCACTTGACCAGGAAACTCCCGAGATCAAGATCTCATTTCCATCGTACGCAGAGAGATCAACCCAATTAGTAGTCCAATCCGTCCCGCCAACAACTCCAACCTTCACCGTAGGATTCGGATCCCCCGCTTTCGGATAGTTCGTCATTTCTGATTTCCCCCGAACCGGCATATGATCCATGACGGTAAACGGGATCAAAGGCGTTTCGTCCAACTTAAGAAATGCAATCTGCTTCCCATTGGTCTGCCACCAGTACCCTTTGAAATTGCCACGACCATAAAGCTCTTCCTGGTAAACCCAATCCAGCTTACCAACGAGTTGCTTTTCATCTTCGCCCGCGACAGTTTTTATCTCACGCGAATTTAAATCAAGAATATTCAGACCTTTGGCCGTGCAGAACGCAAGCCGATCTTCTTGATCATTAAAGTGAAACAGTTCACCCGACTCTCCAGGGTTGGCGATCACCATTGCCTTCGGTCGTTCCGCGTCCACCTCTCCGATGAAGTAAACTGCGGAATAGCCATCCCCACTAAACACGGCGACCCGATTATTGGTGGGCAACACGGGATCACATTGAGCAAGTAAACCAGCGGCCTCTTCCTTAAGCCCTGCCTCGATCAACGCATCTTTCACTTCTTCCGTTTGATAAGGCCGACCAGGCTGGCTGACGATAGAAGCACTCTCTGCATCTATTAATGCCGAATCGTTGTACAAACCCGTGGTTAACCAATTGGATTGACCAAACCAGCGAGGGGAACTAGCTATACCGGATAACAGGCTATTGGGACCATCAATCAACTCAAGCGAGAGCTGGCCATCCCGGGGAACTTCGTCTACCGCTTCAGCTTCAATTTCCAGTGGCCGTGGCAAACGGAGAATTGGAAATAATTCTTTGGGCTTCAAAACACTGTCGAAAAAATTCCAAAACGCGTACCCGTCGTCAGAATTCGCTTCCAACATGTAGCTAACCCAACGCCCTAACGGTTGCCCCGTTTTAACGAGGTAACTTCCTGCGGGGATAACTAACTCACGACTCTCTCGATCGGCATCTAATCGAACCATTTTATGTTTTTGAAAAGCTCGGTCTGCACGGTCCAACGAAACAATTCGGTCAACCTCGACTTCTGCTTTTAGATCTTTGGACAACCGCTCAACGTTGACTCCGTGCATTAATAAGCGATCGACGACACGCTCGAAACCTTCAGGAATAATGTACGCAAATGCGAAAGGAGTTGTTTTCGTTGGTTCATACTTTGAAATGAACTCACACTCGTAATCGTGAGGCTCACCGTCTTTAAACCCCTTCAAAATAAACTTGTCTTCGAATGGACCATTCTTAGCAGCGAGAGATAAACTCAGACGGGACGGCTCAATAGAGGCAGTCTCTACTAAATCCTGATCGACAGCGTCTAATAGCTGATGAACCGCTTGCGAGTTCTCAGTGACATAATCAAGCAATCCAGAGACGAAATCCTTCGTTGCGAAAATCCTCCCTTTGTAATCGAGGTAACTGTAGGCCTCGGAGAGAATCGCCAACCTTCCACGAAGTCCGACGTACTCCGTACTGTAGCGAGGTTCGTGTCCGTACGTTGTCCAACGCGTATGCTCGCGATTAAAGTTACCGTAATAAAATGTCTTCGTCCCGGCTGCAGCCAACTGCTGAGTCACAGCGGGCATCATTTTCTCACGCAAGAATCGGCGAATTGGCTCAGCTGTCGCGGGATTATGAGGAATATCATAGGTCAGGCTGTACTGGTGTTTTGAGCCATTAGTGGTGTGGCAATCGACAAAAAGATGTGGGTTGCAGGTATCAATTAAACGAACCAGTGCACGCGCTTCGGGAGATTCAATTTTTGAAAAATCCCGATTTAGATCTAATTGCTGGGCATTTTCACGACGTCCCATTCCGTTAACAGGGCCGACCTGCCCGGGGCGATTGTCTTTTCCCATTCGGTCATTGCCGTCAGCGTTATAATTCGGAGCAAATAAAATTACATTTTTCCTCAACCATGGGTGGTCAGGGTTATCGGTCAACTCTCGCAACAGGATCAACAACGCCTCCTTACCGGCACATTCACCGCTATGAATGTTGCCGAGCAATAGAACCACATTCCGGTCGTCCTGATCTCCTAACTTGTAAGCTTTACTGGCAACGATTGCCCCAACTAGCGTCTTACCTTCGACGGTTTCTCCCCAATCAAATCGAGAAACATGTTTCGCTTTTTTCACGCAAGCATCGATAAAGTCAACCACTTCAGATGACCGCGATGTCGACTGAAAATCACTTGATTCGGCAACTGTTAACGGGAACCGCTTGGAATCGTCACTCGTTTGTGAAACACCTGTGGTTGTAGAGAAATTCATAATCACCAAGACGCCAACTAGGGAGAAGAACAATTTCATGTTTACTTCAGCTCATATCAAATTAATAAATAAAACGAACGCATTGTCGATTACCGAGTTACATTCACGACCAACATCGGACTTCCATTTACGGCTATAATATTTGAAAACACCCTAGTGAAAACCGCAACCATTGACTGGGCATTTCGATTGTTTTCTTCAAACATCCGAGCGTGCTCCCAACCCCTACGAGAGAATAAATGAATCGCCATTGGATGTTGTTAGGCTGCTTACTTGCGGGACTAGCTGTCGGACTTGGAGCTTTTGGAGCTCACGGATTGGGCGAGCGTCTGACAGAGATCCACGGTGAAAATTCCGAACTGGTTAATCAGCGAATTGACAATTGGAAAACTGCTGCGGCCTATCAAATGTATCATTCGCTCGGAATCATTCTTGTTGGAATTATTACACTTCTCCGCCCCTCAAAGTTTGCCAGTCTTGCAGGGTTTCTTTTTTTAACAGGAATCTGCCTATTTTCAGGGCTGCTTTACGCTTTGGTCCTCCTGGAAAAACCGTTCCTCGGCGCCATCGTGCCACTCGGCGGCCTCTCTTTCATTGGTGGCTGGATTGCCCTGGCAATGGCCACTTGCTGTATCTCACCACGGGAAACGATTCAACTAAAGGGCTGACCATGGCTTCCGTTTTTTGAGACCGCCACACGCCACACTTTTCCATCACGAGCAACCCCGTCTACAACCCTTGGACTCTGGATGTAGCGACTGCTAAAATTTTTTCCAACCCAGACACATTACTTAAACAACAGACAGAAACTCAATGAAGATCGGCTATTGTGGGAACGTTCACCCGGGGAGGACACTTGAAGAGGTAAAGCAGAATCTTGTTACACACAGCCTCGATGTCAAATCAAAATTCTCACCAGACGAACCCCTAGGCATCGGCCTTTGGCTCAGCGCAACTACAGCGAAAGAGCTTGAGCACACCGAAACCTGTCTCCAATTTCGAGACTGGTTGCGAGAGCACGACTTAGTTCCTTACACACTCAATGGATTTCCGTTTGGAGACTTCCACCAAGAGGTTGTAAAACACGATGTTTATCTGCCAACCTGGGCTGACCCCGAACGTCTTCAATACACAAATCAATTAGCCAGTATCCTGAATGTCCTACTGCCGGAAGGGCAAAATGGCACCATCTCAACACTTCCTCTCGGATGGCCACTCCCGGACGGCACCCCTTCATCTCAAGTTACTGAGTTTTTTAATCGTTGCGGCGATAATGTCCAAAAATGTGCCGAACACCTCGACAGCATTGCACAAGCCGATGGACGAAACCTCTTTATTTGCCTCGAACCCGAACCCGGTTGCGTTCTCGACACCTGCGAGGATGTGGTTAATTTTTTTGACAATCACCTATTTAACCGAACCTCAACTGAAACCAACATCATCAGATCTCACTTTGGTGTCTGTCATGACATCTGCCATTCGGCTGTAATGTTCGAATCACAGGCTAAGGCAATCGAACAATATTGCAACGCAAATATTAGAGTTGGAAAAGTACAAGTATCTTCTGCTGTCGAGGTCAACTTTGAACAATCGACACCCATCCAAAAACAGAAGAAGATCGAACAACTTGCTCGATTTGCCGAGCCAAAGTATCTCCATCAAACGGTGATTCGCACCGAAACCGAGACCTTGTTTTTTGAAGATCTCACCGACGCCCTTCACTCCGCGGGAGCCGATCCCCAAGGATGCTGGCGGGTGCATTTCCACGTTCCCATTTTTACCGAAGCAGTCGACCAAATCGGCACGACTCAATTTGACATCGCGAACTGCCTCGACTCCATTCAATCCTTCTGCCCAGAAAGCCCTCATTTCGAGGTCGAAACTTACGCCTGGAATGTGCTCCCTGAGGAAATGCAATCCCAGACTCTCGCTGACGGAATCGCAAAAGAACTGAGTTGGTTCGACACTTTAATCAACAGTCGGATTTAACCAATTGACTCGCTCAACAACTGATCTTCTTAGACCCCAATCAATCGCGGGATTTAATTGACCACGTGAATGGGGTTGCCTTCGCCAAATGCTTGTATGTTTGCTGCCACGGTCTCCATTAACCGGCGTCTTGATTCAATTGGCGACCACGCAATGTGTGGCGTAAGAACACAGTTTTTTGCTCCCAACAAAGGATTCGACTCCTCAATTGGCTCTTTTGAAACGACATCTAAAAGTGCGCCGCCTATTTCTCCAGCGTTCAACGCTTTGGCGAGGTCTTGCTCATTCACCAGACCGCCGCGAGCGGTGTTGATTAAGACCGCAGTCGACTGCATTTTCCCGATCAACTCTGAATTGACAAAACCCGTAGTTTCGGGAGTCTGTGGACAATGAAGGCTGATGTAATCCGATTGTGAAAACAAATCCTCAATCGACAACCACTCAAACCCTTCGTACGGCAGCGGGTTTATATTCCGTCGACTGCTGGCGACAACACGCAGACCGAAAGCATTCGCAATTTTTGCGGTCGCTCGACCAATTCTCCCCAGACCGACCAACCCCATCGTTTTTCCGCTTAACTCGACAAGCGGTGACAGCCAAAATGAAAAATTCTCTTGTGCTTGCCAATCACCATTCTGAATTGCCTGATGATGCTCAGAGGGTTTGTGGATGAAACTCAATAACCCTGCAAAAACGTGCTGCGCTACAGCATCGGTACTGTATACGGGAACATTCGTCACAGGAATTCCCCGCTTCCGTGCCGCCTCAACATCGACAACATTGTAGCCAGTCGCGGTCACCGCAATCATCTTAAGGTGAGGTAATTTAGCGATCACGTCGCCGCTCAATTCGACTTTATTGGTAAGAACCACATCGGCATTCATCGCCCGCGAAATAATGTCAGCGGGTTCTGTGCGATCATAAATAGAAAGGTTGCCAAGCTTCTCGATGGGTTCCCACGAATTGTCCCCCGGGTTCAGGGTGTAACCATCCAGCACGACAATGTTCATTGAAAATTCACCATGTAGGCAATGACTCCCAGGAAGCACAGCCAACCCAAGAAGAGGACCGAGGAAAAGTAAAACCACCCTCGTTGCGGTGCGGTCAACCAAGCCGAAACTGGTTTCGCAGGGGGTCCTTCAACGTCGATAGCCTCGGGAACCTCAGTTTCACTGCCGAGTGGTTTACCTAATTTTTTTTTCGAAGATCCCATTTTCAAATGTCTTCTTACAAAATCAAACTATCAAACAATTGGATTCTTGATCGAAAAAACCAAGTCCTCCGTACGCAACAGCAACTTTATCAATGCCTATGATCGTCTAGGACTAACCGCCCCACCCATTTCAAATTCGACTTCAAACACATCCTCAAAATCATAAACGTTATCAAAATGAGCTTGCTCATCGCGGCTCGATTTTTTAAACATCCCTACCGAAATCATGTTGTAAACCATGTCACCAAAACAGCGAGTACTATCGACTCCCCATGATTTCAATACGACTTTGGCCATGTAGCCGTACTGATTGAGTGCATAAAGACGAATCGCCTCGCAAAACTGCTGGCCAGTGAGGTGCCGTTCTTTCGTCCAACCAAATAATTCCGACTCGATGTCAGCGCTCGATTCGTCCTGCGAACACTCGTTTAACTCCATTGAGTCCGCGGCAAACGCTAACGCGTCCCGAATGAAATAGTAGGCCGTACTCGGATAGCGGTCATCCTTCTCTAGAATCTCACAAATGTATAAGTCTTCATCATTCATGATGGGCCTAAAATTAAAGTAAAAACTTCGTTCGCTATAAACTGGCAAATTGGAATTGAGAGCATTTTTAAACGCCCTGCGGCATAACATCTTATCGTGAATCACACAGAAACCAACTCGAAACTCTTATTTCTCACCCTCGCCACCGCCCCCTTGTGGCTTCTTATTTTTTCCACCACGTTTTCGTTGACGTCTCTTTCCACGCGGAGCCTTACCCGTTTTCGCGTCACTTGATCCTTCTTCAGACACGTTTCGCTTGGTATTTTTCTTCTTTTCAGTTCCTGCCGCCTTATTTTTCGGAACGGAACCACCGCTTTCGTGATCTGCGTCTTGCTTCGTTCCCTGCTTGGCTTTCCCACCAACACCGCTGGATGATTTCGATGATTTTTTAACCCCGGTAAGCACGTCACTTGCGTCGATCACCACCCGTCGATGATCTTCCATTTCGACTAGCAACTGCTCAGAGATGATCTGCTGATTGAGCACCTTGCCTTTGCCATCTCGAGTCACAATCTGTGCCCCGACCCGAGGGAGCTGTTTCTGGATTCTCTCATAGGTGTCGAACTCGTACCGCAGACAACATTTCAGCCGCCCGCATCGTCCGGATATCTTTGTTGGATCCAGCGTGGCCTTTTGCAATTTTGCCATTTTCATCGATACCGGAGGCATCTGAATCAAATGGCTATTACAGCAAACCGGCTTACCACAATCTCCATAATCAGCAAGCAACTTTGCTTCATCACGGACACCTATCTGACGCATCTCGATTCGGGTTTGAAACTCACTCGCAAGAAGTTTGACAAGTTCCCGAAAATCGACCCGATCTTCGGACAGATAAAACACAACGAGCCGCTCGCCACCGAATAACTGCTCAACATCGATGAGTTTCATATCAAGCTGGAGTGCTTCAATATGTTTCTGGCAGATTGCCAGCTTCTTTTTCCGATCACCATCAATTCCGTCGATCGACACGACGTCATCGTTGGAAACTTCGCGAATCACGTGTCCCGTCGCAGGTTGATCCAAATGAGACAACGCATCCTCCGTCGCCTCACATAAAACTTGACCGACTTCAATTCCTCGATCCGTTCGAACAATTACTTCCATGCTGCGCCGGTACGCTATGTCATTACGTGAAGCCATGACGCCAATGCTTCGCATGATCCCGTATCTGACAATGTATTTTGGCACTTCGATGCTCTCCGTCGATTAATCTAACTCTTCGCGAACTCGCCTCTGGCTTCTCGCTCCCGAATCACCGCGTCCCGCACTCAGGATTGAGACTCGAAATAACTGCCTCAGCCAAACCGTTCCATCAACAACTCACCGAGCAAAGATCAACAC
>JAAEMV010000407.1 GCA_024225195.1 Planctomycetaceae bacterium
ACTAAAACAAAAAAAAAAGCAGAAAACTCAAGACAGCGAAGAAAGAGGAATGTAAGATAGGGATGGCAGTGATACATATGGTGGTATGTTCGACATGTTCATGGGGCAACATCTTTCCGAGTCGCGTCCTTTAGGAATTGGTGACGCAATCAAGGCACACTTGGAAGAGGTGTCAGGCGGTGTTGATCCCGCAAAGGTTGATTTCTCAAAGGTTGCTGAAATCTACAGCCAGAATTCACCAGTTGGTGAGTAGCGAATTGGGTCAAGCCGATCAGGCGCAGCGACAAAATTGGGATGCGGATTGTTGATTAGTTAAATAAGTATTTAGGCAGTTACAAAAGTTACCGTGAAGAGGGACTGATGGAAAATCAACAGAAACAACTGATGGAAAAGACGCGGCAAATCATGCAGCATCTTCGACAGGAATCGGTTTTGCTCGACGCTGTGATTGAGTCAAGTCTAGAGGTTCAATCTATTTTGAAAGAGCAGCGAAAGCGTCAGACAGACGAACTGGTTTCCAGCAACAGCGAGGCTGAAGCCGACCAGAGATTGGAAGTGGCGCGGTCTCATTACGGTAAGAATGAAGAGGTTCGCGCTCGCCTGAACCGCTTGAATTCCGAAATTACCGAGAAATTTCATCCGGTGCTCGAGGCACGCAAGCGGTTGCCGCTTCTTTTAAGCGAATTAGAAATGCAGGTGGATACGCCGGTCTCAGTAACGAATTTGTCCCGGAAAATTTCTGAGCCAATGAAGAGCGAATTGATGACGTTGCGAAATGAAGTGAAGGCGAAATACAACGAATTTTCAGCGATCGCGATGGGGAATCAGACGGTGCTTGTGTATACGTTGAGCTACTTTGATCAGGTCTTGGCTGGGGGCCGGTCAGGCCTAAATTCGTATGATGCTTCTGGGCAGACGCAAAAGGGATCTCCAGATTCCGGTTTCCTCAAAACAAGTTGTTAGAGTGGAAAAATGAATCTTAATATTGGACTATCTGCGATTCAGGCAAGTCAGTTTGCGATCAATACGATTTCGCATAACCTGGCTAATGCGAGTACCGAAGGGTATCACCGTCAAGACGTCTTGCTGGACAGCCGTCGTTCGACAATCGTCGACGGTAAGGTTGCCGGGGCAGGCGTTAATGTCAGTCAGTTGCGCCGCATTCGTAACAATATTACCGAGACAGCGTATACCAATTCGACCTCTGATTTAAGCCGAATCGATCAAAGCTTGATGTTGGAGTCACGAATCGAATCAGTTCTCACAGTAGGTGACGGTTCGATTCAGGATGCGATGAATGGACTCTTTGATGAAATGTCCCGGCTCTCTGCAAATCCTGGGGAAATATCACTTCGAAATTCAGTTTTGAATCAGGCGGGAAATTTAGCAAGTCGTATTCGAGAGACTTCCAATCAGTTCGTTGATATTCAAGACGGCGTGAAGCAGCAAATTCAATTGGAGGTCGATACTCTCAATTTCGAAATTGAGGAACTGGTAGACCTGCAAAATCAAATCAACGCTACCCTGGATGATCGAGTCCCCAATGACTTGATGGATAAACGTGATCGACTAGTAAATCAGATTGCCGAGCGAGTCGATGTGCAGAGATTTGAGTTTGTTCAAAATAATATGGGACTGGGATTGGCAGGAAGTTCTGTCAACATTGGGATGACCCCCATTCGTTTTGAAACAGTAACCGATGCTGCTGGAAACATTCAGGTTCAACTTGAGGAAGGCGACCGACCTGTGGAGTTTGCCGGTGGGCGAATCGCTGCACTTCTGGAGGTGCACAACAATGTGATCGGTCGCTTCTCGGGTCAGATTGATACTTTTGCCTCGGAACTAATTTCTCAAATGGATCAGTTGCACGCGGTGGGCGTTGGAATCGACGGATCTTTTAAGACACTTCATGGGACGCGGTCGGTTAGCGATGTTGATTTGCCGTTAGCTGAGTCGGCTGTCTTTCCCATCGAGGCTGGCGAGCTGTTTGTTACCATTACTTCTCCTTCCGGCGAGCGGCAAACGACTGGAATCTCCATTGATCCGGCCACTGATTCGTTACGTGATGTCGCGACCAAAATCACAACGATTAACAACGTTCAGGCGGTTGTGGACGGAAATACTGGGAAAATGTCGGTGATCGCACAGCCCGGTTATCAATTTGATTTTACGGGTCGATTGGAGAGTACACCCGATTTGGCAGGTGTGACCGGAACATCCATTCCAAGTATAGGGGGAGACTATACCGGTAATGAAAATCAGACCTACACAATCACTGCGCTTGGAACGGGTGAGATCGGCAAGACGGCTGGGTTGAAAGTCCAGGTTGCGGATGCCAGTGGTACAGTGATTGACGAGATCAATGTGGGCGATGGTTATGCCGCCGGGGACCCACTTGAGCTTGGACAGGGAGTCTCGTTGGAGTTAAGCGTCGGTGATTTAGTGGCGGGTGATAATTTTGAAGTTGTGATGGTTGCGGATCCAGATACCACCGGGGTGCTTTCAGCGGTCGGTTTAAATACCTTTTTTTCCGGGCACGATGCGCGCAGCATCGATTTGGATTCCAGAATAAAGGGGAACCCGGATGCAATTGCTACGTCTCAGTCGGGAGATTTGGCCGATACCAACAATCTAAAGGGCCTTATCGAGATGCGAAACCAATTCGTAGCTGGAGAAGGAACAACGTTTGAGAATTTTCTCGGGGAGCTCAACTCTGAAATTGGATTCCGTGTGCAAGCTTCCATTAGTGTGCAGGGAAGTCTTTCTGATTTGAAATTCCAATACGCAGCCGAGCGAGATTCCGTTTCGGGAGTCGATGTTAATGAGGAGCTTATTAACTTGACCCAATATCAAAAAACTTACGAAGCTGCAGTTCAAGTAGTGCGGGCTATGGAATCAATGCTCGACGAACTGTTTCAGATGGTCAGGTAAATAAATGCTCTTTCGAACGACATCTCAAACGAATACGAATCAGGCAATTCGCTTTGTCTCCAATTTTAATTCGAACATTGCTAAATATCAGCGGCAGATTTCATCGGGCGTACGCCTTGAGAGAGCCTCTGACGATCCGGTTTCTTTTCGGCAAGTGACAACGTTGTCGACGCAACTTCAGCATCTTCAATCGGATGCTTTGGCTGTGGATGATACTGAGGCGAAGCTCAATATGAGCGTTCTCAATATGCAACAATCACACGATATACTGGTTCAGGCAAAATCGCTGGCGCAGCAGGGTGTTCAGGCCAATACGCCCAGTTCACGAAATGCAATCGCAATTGAGGTAGAAAGCCTGCTTGAAAACATGAAGGATATTGCGAGTTCGCAACTGGGCGGATCGTATTTATATTCGGGAGTTCGGGCAGACCAGCCCCCTTATGATTTTGGGGATCCTGAAGTGGAAGGTGGCCCTTTGGTTGCCGACTATCAGGGCGCGTCGGAAAGTAGTTACGCCTACATCGGGACAAGGGTGGCAATCGAAACCTTTTATGCGGGAGACGAAGTTTTTGAAAGTGGTGACCGGGGGGAGATGCTGGTTTACGGAGATACCGGTGCGAAAAACGGCGCGGGAACCGACAGCATGGTCGGAAGAGCAAATTTATTGGTGTCGCACACGTTGACCACTTACGACGGAACCTCTGGTGTTTCACCCGGGGCGAGTTCTGTTGATGGGGATACCGTGCTGGGGCCGGCAGGTGATAATCAAATTACGGTTGTCGATACCAGCGGAACTGGAACGTCCGGCACCGTTCAGTTAAATGGTGGCGAGCCCATTCCTTGGTCAAGCACGGATGTTGATTTGCAAATCGTTGATTCCAACGGACGGCATGTTTATCTCGATATGAGTTCTGTCATTCCCGGTTTTAGTGGCACGGACGGTTTGACAGCAGATGGAACTATCAGTGTGGACGGTGGTGTTACCAGTCTCGCAATTGATTTTTCTGCGAGCCAGACGATTGTTGATTCCACAAGTGGTGGGCAGGCTCATATCGATACACGACAAATCACTCGTTCAGGAACGGACTATCTGGAGTTTCCAGGAACGGCAAACGCGTTTCAGGTACTTCATGAGTTAGCCCAGGATTTGCGCAACAATCGCGACATGAGTAACTCTGATTATGCGAGCGCTTTGGATCGTCGGATTGGCGAACTGGGCGAGATGGCGGATCACATACTCGTAACGATGGGACGCCAATCTGCGTCGCTGCAGTCTTTGGAAGAGTTGGAGTATCGAATCGAAGATATAGAACTTGAAGTAGAGACTCAACTAAGCAATGTAAAGTCGACGGACATTCCAGAAACGGTTTTGCGTTTGCAAAATGAGCAATCGTTACTGGAGTTCACCTATTCAGTCACGGCTCAAATTACTTCGACCAGCCTGTTGAATTTTCTCCGGTAGCGAGCGGGCGTGAATTACGCCAGGTGAGATGTTCGTTGGCTTAGGAAAGTCTTGAGAGTTGGCCGGAGCTCTCGACGGATTCACTTAAAATTTCTGGCCACGCTTCTGTGAGGCGTTCCACCGGGGCTTCGACGCCAAGTGCCTCTAGGAGCTGCAGGCTCGCGAGGTCGGAGCAATCGTACTCTGTTTCCAGTTCTTTGCGTTGATAGTAGTTGGCTAAATCGTCAGCGACAGAGACTAGAGCGACGAATCTTTTGAACTTCCCGCATGCCGCAGGATTGTGGTGATGGCGGGCTACGCTGACTAGTTCCTCTGGTAAGTGGTTGCGAAGGAGGAACCACTCACCGATTTCCGCGTGAGAAGTTCCAATGTAATCGACTTCAGCTTGAATGACGTCATGGCGTTCGCTGAAGTCCATTGCATCCAGCGCTTTGAATTCTTCTGGTGCTGCGGTGGCCAAAAGGATTCTGCCGACATCGTGCAGCAATCCAGCGGTGAACTCCTCTCCTTGAATCCCAAGCTTAAATAGCTTGTTCAACTTGGTGCTGATCACACCAGTTAAAAAGCTATGCCGTCCAAGAATTTCACGGACCTGAACTTCGTCCATGTCCATCTGATTGAGCATGCTGGAATAGCATGAAACAAGAATCATTTGTTTGGTTTGTCGCGAGCCAAGCCGATTGATTGCCATCTTCAAGCACGAGATTGGTTTGACACCGGGCGCTCGTGGAAATAGTGGGCTGTTGGATAACGAGAGGATGTCTCTTGTCAATCGAGGGTCTTGAGCGATGATATTTGCAAATTCCTGAGTACTGGCATTGGGGTTGTCAGCAATCTCGATCGCTTTCAGAGCGATATCCGGAAGCATCTTAATGTCGCGGGCGGTTTGGATGAGCTTTTCGGTAAGCTTTCGTTTCGAATCGGTATTCGGGAGGTTTAAGATCGTGTTGTTCACAATAGTTTCCGACTGGATTAGGAACGCATTCTAGATGTAAAAATGAACTGAGATGCGATATGCGTCTTACGAGATTATAGGACACGCTACACAGCACGTGCGATTGGTTTTTAGTTTTTTCTAAGTGCCATTTTCGCGAGGATTCATCTATTAATTGAATCGAAGTAATTTGAATCTGGGTGTGTTAATTGTCCTTGGAAAATCGACAAACCTCTGCCCCAATTGCTTGAGTTACTGCTTGTGCTTGTTTTGCCGATTATCATGTTTTATTGCTGCTGGTTGCTGGAAACATGATGTTTAATTGAAACACTGATCACCCCAAAGGATTGTGTTGATGAGTGGCCATTTCCATAGCGAGAGCTCGTTTGGCAAGTCTGACAATTCGGCAAGAGCTTCGGGACGAAAAAGAGTGTTTGCAAAATCACTCTGTTCGAGTTTCTCTTTTATCCACGGTTGCCAGTCGGAGCTTAACCAGTTGGGAAGTGGAGTCGGGAAACTCATCTTAGGACGTTGTGCGAGTTGGGGGGGCATGAGTCCGGATGCGACGGATCGTAAGATGCGTTTAGAGCGGAGGCTGCCTCGCTCGGATAAGGCGAGTGAATTAAGCCATGGAGAAGCTTCCTTCGGGGCGAGGTCAATTTTGTAATGGTGCGGAAGTTTAACAGCATTTTCAATAATGACATGATCTGCAAACGGCACTCTTGCTTCGAGACTGGCTGCCATGGTTGCCGTGTCGAGGCGTCGCAGGAGGCTTTCAAGATTTACACTGATGAGTACACCTGCATATTTTTCTGCAGTGGGAATGTCGCCTTGTGCCTCGAACATTTGTTGATAATGAGAGGTGATTAATTGTGGGATTTCATCGGAATAATATTCTGGCCGGAAGAGTGCCTTTTGCGCACTCCAGGGGACCAGGCCATTGGATGTCAGGTAGTGTTCAGCCAGCGAGTTGAAATTATGTCTGCCATATTGTTGGTTTAGGCCATTTTGAAATTCGAGCTGTTGTGGATCGTTTAGTTGGTTCATGCTTTGGGCGCGGTCAAAGTCATGGCCTGACCAGTGTTGTATCGCGTAGCCACAAAAGGCTTCGTCAGCCCCTTCTCCCCCCAAAGCTACTCCGCAAAACTGTTTCAAGTGTTTTGCGATATTAAAGATGATCGTATCCGTCGGCGTTGCCAAAGGTGATTGAAGTTTGCCAACGAGAGCTTGCCAACTGTCAAGATATTGTTCGCTGGTGATGCGTACTTCGGAATAATCAAAATCGAGGTGGGAGGCGCACGACCGTGCAAATTCAAAATCACTGCCCGCTTCGTTTTTAGGTGGGGTGTTGACGCCTCCCCCGCAGACGCCCGTCATTTTGCGGCCGGATTGTTCTCTCACCAAGGTCGCTAACGTGTTGGAATCTACGCCTCCGCTCATCATCATGCCGACGGTGACATCACTCTTTAAGTGTTGTCGAACTGTTTGTCTTAGCGATTCTCCAAGTTGGGATGCTGCGTCCTCGAAACTGAGTGTAGGCTTAGTCGCTTGAGTGGGTGGAACCCAGTAAAAGTCACTGTTTAGATCAGGATATTGGAAACTGACGATTTCACCCGGCAATAAAGTGGAGATGCCTTGAAAAACAGTATCTCTACCAAGGGTGATTCTTAGCGTTTGAAGGTAGTGAGAGAGGGTCGCCAGATTGGGTTGCGATGTGAATCGGGGGTGCATCCTAATGGCTGCGATCGAACTGGCGAAAACAAAGTCACCGTCAATTGCAGCATAGAAGAGCGGTTTCATCCCGACTCGATCCCGGACCAGCCATGTTTTTCCTGTCCGAAGTTCAACTGCTGCGAAGGCGAACATGCCACGGATCCGGTCAATGCATTCCCTGCCCCACAGCGACCAAGCCTCCGCTAAGACTTCAGTGTCACACTGGGTGCGGAGCTGAACACCATTTTCTGAAAGTGACTTAGTGATTTCGTCGTCATTGTAAATTTCCCCGTTATAGACAAATGCGTATTTGCCGTTTTGAGAAATCCAAGGCTGCTGGCCATGTTCGATATCGCGAATGGCGAGTCGGCGATGAGCCAAAGTCGTTTGTTCATGACGAAAAAATCCGGCTCCGTCGGGGCCGCGATCCTCCATCGTATCGCGCATTCTTAGCACGCGCGACTCATCTAGTAATTCGCCATTAGGGCCGGTGATGATGCCCAGAATTCCACACATAACAATCCATTGATTAGTGAAACAGGACGCAGGGTCATTTGTGAGTCGAGCGTCGCTATAGATCAACCATCGGATCGGTAAGCTTGTTGCACCGGATTCGAGTCGTTACTTGGTCTGTCGAGGCCAACCATGCCGAGGATGATAAAAAATAAACCTACGCGATCGTATTTACACCGCTGGATTGGATGATCGGCGGAATCTCTCCATTGGATTCGAGTTGAACCGCTTGATCTCGAATTTGAGCATAGCTTTCACGAAGTTGTTTCGTGAATTTAATGGCGTCAGAGAAATCCTGTTGTTCAATTCTCGTCATGATGAAGTGCAATAGCCGGGCGACATCGACAGCCACTGGGTATTTTTCGGTATCGAGCCCGCTGTGAATTCCCATGATTAACTTGTTGGCTTCATACCCAAACTTCTGCTGCATTTTCTCATCGCTGGCTTCTTTTGCTGATTTAGCTGCCTCCAGCGAAGCGATAGCGCGGTCGTAAAGGACGAGTAGCATATCGATTCTCGAAAGCCCTTTGATCATATTGTCGAGCACTTGATCACTTTGATACGCCATTGGTTTACATCCTTTTAAACAGAAATAAATTCTTGCTCGGCTAATGCCGTTGTTTTGTTGCGAAGTTCTAGAGCGACGCCAGTTGGCTGGTCAAAAAGCTACTGGTGCCCTGTAAGTCGCTCAATACTCTCTCTAACGCGGTGAACTGAGCGATCAAGTCTTCTGTCTTTGACTCGCTGATTGAATTCACGCGTGCGATGGAAGCATCGAGCGATTCGATTCTCAGCGTGAAGTTGTCTTCCGCAGTCTTGATCGTACCAACGCTGGTATCGAGTAGCTCGCCAAAATATTTATCAAGCGATGAACTGATTCCGCGGGAGACATTCAGATTGGCCTCAACTCCGCCAGACACCTGTCCTGAAGTTAAGGTGACACGTACTTGAAGATCAGCTGTGTTGTCGTTGTCGGAGTCACCGATGAGGACACGTCCGGTTCCCGTGGCTGTCTCGACCACGCCATCGACGATAAAAGAACCAGCGACGTCTTGCCCAACGCCTGTTTCAGTACCATCGAATCCTAGGATGCTACTGGCGGTGCCTGAAATGGCTGATATTTCTGACGAGCGTCCGTATCTCTGCGAAGTGATTTCGAGAAATCCAGACTCCAGAGAAACGTCAACATCATCGAAATCCCGGGTGTCTATTCCATTGATTCTAGATTGAAGGTGACTGGCCAATTCTTCCTGCGTGTAAGTGCCAGAAGCCAGTGTGATGGTGTCTGTCTCCAGACTGTCGATCGACAGTTGAATTTGATTGTTTGAAGAATCAATGACGATCGAAGCGTCCAACACGCTGGTCGCGGTAACCGAACCACGTTCTGCAGACTGTAAAATATCCACTTGGTAGCTCGAGGTACTTGCTTGGGTACGGGTGCTGCCGAGCAGGAAACTCACGCCGGAGTTATCGCTCACACCACTCATGCCAAAGACACGTTGGATGTCCGTTGGCTCAATTCCATCGGTGTTTCCTTGTAACGCACTTTCAAGTTCGGACGAATTGATAATCAGTTTTCCACCGTTATCAATATCGATGCCGAGCTGTGAGAAACGATTGACCGATGAAGAGAGGCCGGGGACACTTTCGGTCACCATCGAACTTAGGGTGGTCTTCAAAGTGGAAACTGTTCGATTCCCAAGCAGCGGACTGGCTGTGTTGGTAGAAGTATTGAATGCGGTTTGGTCATCAATATATTGGATCATCGAATTGTAGTTTTCGACAAATCCTTCGATCGCAATTTTAGCGGATTCGGTGTCGCGCGTGACTTTGAGATTGATATCCTTGGAAGCGTCTGCCGATTCCAGATTTAATGTGACGTTGTCAATTAATCCATCGATCACATTGGAGTCGTACTCAGCGACAATTGCCCCTGCTCCTGAGCCGAGTTGGAGTTGAGCATTGGTTGCGTCCTGGATTGCCGCACCGGAGAAATCAGGGAGTACTTCAGAACCAGTCGGCGTGATTAAATTGTTAGTAACATTGATTTCATTGGCTTCGCCAGTGTACTTTGATGTTAAAAGAATTCGATGTGCCGAGTTACCCTGATCATAAACGATCGAAGCTGAGACGTCGTCTGATTGGGTGTTGATCGCATTAACCAACCCGTCCACCGTATTGTTGGACGTGTCAATCGTGATTTCAGTCGCGGAGCGGTCGCCTACTTGAAATGAAATGGTGCCAGTTGAGATCGTTGTTGAGGGGTCGGAAAAACCTTGAGAACCAATTTGATGGGCTCTTGCCAGTGAATTGACTCTAACATTGTAGGAGCCGGGGATTGCCTTTGACTCAGAGGTCACCGTAAGAATCGACTCGTCGCTTGACGAAGCGGTAGTTTGATCAAAGACTGAGCCCGTAGAGCGGTTCAATTGGCTCATGCTGGACTTGAGCGAGAGAAGGCGTGCCTCAACACCCTGGAACGCAGCCTGTTCCGTCAGAATCTCGCTTTTTTTGACATTCAGGCGGTCGACCTGAGATTTTTGAAGGGAGACGAGTCCTTCGATGATCGACGTGGTGTCGAGTCCACTGACGAGTCCATCAATGGAAAACATGTGAATTCTCCCAGCGGCAAGGGAATTGAAACTTTTTCTTGTCTTACTAAACGAAACAATGAAAGTTGGCCGAAGCCGACTTTCATCGTCGCTGTGTTGAACCAGCTCCCCGCAGGGAGCCCAGTTCTTTTATCCTAAAGCTTCATCGGTTCAACGAAGCTGTCAATCGTATGTTTTCTCAGTTGATTTAGCCAAGTAGCGAAAGGATCAGCTGTGAAGATTGGTTTGCACTCGAAAGAACCGAAGCACCTGCCTGAACCAAAACCTGGCTGTTGGTGAACTTCGAGATTTCGTCAGCGAAATCAGTGTCACGAATAACCGACTCTGCGTTTACAGTGTTTTCCAATGTTGAACGCATGTTCGTCGCAGTCGACTCCAGTGTGTTACCTTGGAAAGCACCAAGTGTTCCACGAAGAGTTGAAATCTCGTCGATGGCTGCGTCAATGACGCCAATCGAGTCTTGAGCTCCAGCAGCCGAAGTAACGCTAATATCATTCAAGCTGGTGAACTGGTTGCCAGCAACGCCGATTCCCAAACCAGTTGATTCGACTGAATCAATCGAAATTGAAACGGTCTGATTTTGGTTTGCACCAATCTGGAAGATTAGTGAGTTGTCTGCAATGGTGACGTTACCTTGGGCACCAGTTGCAGTCGACGTAAGGTCGGCAGCATCTTCTGCGATGCTAACCATGATGCCTTGTGAGGCACCAGCAGATCCAGTCAAAACGTTTCCGCTACCTGTTGCAGCGTTACCGCCGATGGTACCAGCGATATTGACGCCTGAATCCTGGACAAGCGTTGTACCGAAGCCAGAGCTTGTAGCACCAGCAGCAGTATCAGAGATGACATCAATCGTTGCGGCGGTTCCGAAAGCTTCAGTTCGCAATTGAGTCGCTCCACCGGCACCGTTTGCATCAGCAACAACACCGGTTTGTCCGCTGAATTCGTTAATTCGATCGATGACCGCGTTTTGATCAAGTCCAGCGTTAAGAGAAATGCTAACTCCGTTGAGAGTAAGTGTCTCTGCTGCTGCTAATGCAGCAGTTTGAGCGGTCGCATCTGTGGTCGCTCTTTCGCCAACGGTCGTAACTGCAACAGCGTAAGAGCCAGCAGAAGTGTCTGTGGTTGCTTTCAAGAAAGTTACGTCAGCATCGCTTGCGGTTCCCTCAAGTCCTGAAGATCCGTCAAGCAGGTTTGAATCGCCGAACTGCGTGTTTGCAGCGATACGATTGATTGTATCAAGCACGTTGTCGATCTCAGCTTGGTTCGCAGCAAGTGCGTCTGCATCGTTAACACCGGTGTTTGCCGAGTCGATGGATAGAGATCGAGCCTTTACCAAAAGACTGTTGATCTCAGTCAAAGCACCTTCAGCAGTTTGAACAACAGCGACAGCTTTGTCGGTGTTATCGATGGCAGTTTTCAAACCAGCGATCTGTGCTCGTTGCTTCTCAGAGATGACCAAAGCCGCTGGTCCATCGGCACCACGGTTAACTTTGAAACCAGATGAAAGTCGTTCGATCGACGTATTAAGATTGTTTTGTGAACGGCTTAAGTTGTGTTGTGCGTTAAGAGCACTAACGTTGTTTTGAATGCCTAACATGTGAGCGGGCTCCGATTAAAATGTGTTGGTTTTGGGGGGTAAAAGGTCTTGCATCCTTGAACAAAATTTTCGGGATCCTTCCCTCTGAGCTTTGTCGTCTTCAGTTTTAGTCAACAATGTTCTGAGCGGCGGATTCCGCAGCGGCGCGAGTTGAATACTCACCCGCCTGGACTTTTGCCTGAATCTCAACAAGTAAACGTTCACGAACATTCATATCGCCTTCTAGACGTTCCAGAAGTTGACTCGGTTTCACCTCATCCGACCGATCGACTTCTTTTCCGTTTTCAACGTTCCCCGCCTTGGCGCTGGAATTGTTGATCTGAAAACGATCGCGTGGATTATTGCCGTGATTATAAATTTCCATAGTTGCCTCTAATATTCTTCCGACATGCGGGTTATCGAAGGGCTTTCAGGAAACTTGCCCCCACAAAGCAAAAAAAAAATTGAGATCGTGTTTTTGCTCTTCTCGAGTCGCGGGAACCCGCATAATCCTTGCTAGCGGAAGTATGACGGTTATGATTCCGGGGGTTTTGTTTCGATAAGCAAAGATAGTCGACTTTAACGATTGCGCAGAAGCTATGGATTAGGTGGAGACTTAGGATCCTCGATACGGAATCGAATTGAGGATGTTCGCGAGATGTTCCGCTGGATAGAGACGTTTGCTATGCAACAACTTCAATTGTGGAAATTTGCCACGCTGTTTTTATGCGGAAGCTGCATTGGACTTTTGTGTCTATTCTTGTTTAGCGGTAAGCCTGACCCATCTGAAGAGGCCAGCGAGTCGAAAATCACGCAAATTGGGGTGGATGAACTGGGGAATCCCCGGCCATTCGTTGGTGATGCGGGGCAAGTTGCCGACCTGAGCAGCGGTGACCCCACTGCGGCTAACGGCGATTCGCTAAATGAATCTGGGTCGCGACCATCGGTCACTTTGTTACAGCATGGAGATCACTATTTAATAGCCGGTAATTACCCACTGGCTTTGGGGAACTACCAGAAATTTGAAAAAGAATTCGGGGGTGGTGGCAGCTCACTCCTTCTTAGAAAAGCAGTTTGTTACGAATTAAGTAACGACTATTATTCGGCTTCGCATGCTTATCACGACGCGATTTTCCAATCCGGTAAAAATGAAAATCACAAGCTTCTCGCGACCGTCGGTTGTTCCAGGGTTTTGGCGTTTCAAGGACGGATGGTCGAAGCCATTGACTTGATTTCAAGTGAGATGCTGAAAATTGATTTCTACCCAGACCTACCTGAGTCAATGAAAGCACGTGTTGCTTTTCAGTGGGCCAAGATATTGGAGACAATTGCCCTTAACGATGTTTCTTACTTCCAGAGCGATAATTCTCCCGAAAAGATAGCTGAAGAGAAAGAAGAATTTTCAAAGTTTTCCAGTGTCGGTGGATTCCTACTGGCCTCCTATGATTTGTTGCGCCCGTTGTCGGTTGCGGTAGATACCCCGACACCAGACCCAGAGAGTTTTCTGATAAGTGTCGATGATCCAGTTTCTCAGCAACCAAGAGTTTTAAACGGCATGGGGTCATTTTCTCTGTCGTTGCTTCAGCGGCCGACGAACCTCGCAACAACCATTACGGCTTCCATTTCCACCAGTGTTCAGCCAATTTTGAATGTGCTCGGTGAAATTGCTGCCCGTTCAAAATTGGAAGTAAAGTTTAGTAGTCAAGCAAAAGAGGCATTGCGAGGCCGGTCGCGTGCTGTTGTTTTGGATTCAGTCTCGATTGGTGTTTTGTTAGACGAAATACTGGTTCCGCACCAACTTGTCTGGTACCAAAAAGATAGTACGATCACGGTTGTAAGTGAGGTGGAAGCAGGAGAAGCAGATACCTGTCAATTCCGCTATGATGCCGCGAACCGAGCATTTCAGCGGTTCGAGATTGAGTACAGCGAAAGTGATTACCGAAGATCCTCCCTGCTCTCTCGCGCCGGATTATCTATTATCGAGCAAGACTATGATGTTGCAGCCAATCTGTTTCAGGAACTTTCTCAAACAAACCCAACCGGTGAAATCAACGCAAAGTTATTTTTCAATCTGGCCAAATTAAATCTGCTGCTCGATCGCTCTGAAGAGGCAATTCCCATGCTCTACAGCGCGATCGATCAGACGCGGGATGCAGATATCCAATCCAGTTGTTACTGTTTGCTGAGTGAACTAGAGATTTCCAAAGGCGCTCTTAAGGAGGCGATACGTTCGTCACATCGAGGGCTGGCGACGGCAATCACGACTCACCAAAAAACGACATCGACTTTGAACCTGGCCAGAGCCTATTTGCTCAACAAAGACCCTTTTACGTGTAACGACAGTCTTTTTCGAAATAAAGACTGGATTCCCAGACAAACAACGGAGAGTTCGATCGCCGCTGTTTTAGGTTCTTATGCTCGTTCAATTGGTTTGAAGAATAAAAGTGAACTGACGAGAGAGCGGGCTCGGTTACTGGAGGCTGTGAGTGCGATCGATTCGAAACAGTGTCTTTCCTTTGTAGATTGTTACGTGGCTGGTTTGAGTTACGCGAATCTAGGTTTTCGAGATCGAGCAAGGGAAATGTACATCGGAGCTCTGGCAAAACCGGATATTGGGGTTTGGCAACGTCGCATTGTTTTTGAACTCGCCATGCTCCAAAAAGATTCTGAACTTTACAACGCGTCCATCAATACATTGAACTCTCTAACGACAGAAGATGATCAGTGGAAGATTCGCGCTCTAGCTCAATTAGCAAAGATCTATATCGATCTCGACAAAACTGATTTGAGCCATGAAATGTGTAAGGCACTGTGGCAGATGAAACTGAATGAACAGCAAAAAGAGGCGACTTTGCAAATGATGGGTGGGGTCTATCAAAAGCAAGGGAAACATTTTTCGGCAGCACTTTGTTTTGCCGGGCTACTTCCTGATGAGCTTTGAACGACTTTGAGACTTTGCATTGGAAAAATGTGGGGAGCGTTATGAATAAATTTAATGGTAACAATTGGAAGCTCAAGCTCCGAAC
The DNA here is from genome assembly GCA_024225195.1 of Planctomycetaceae bacterium. Lineage (GTDB taxonomy): Bacteria > Planctomycetota > Planctomycetia > Pirellulales > Pirellulaceae > Mariniblastus. The sequence continues at coordinate 14,771 of JAAEMV010000407.1, forward strand.
CACTTTGGGTATGGTTTGTGTTTGTGCATTGTTGTCTGTGACGAAGGTCAGTTGGAGCCAGGCCACTCCCTTGGTGGCTCCTCCGTCCACTCCGGTTCCGAAATCTCTCAATTCAATTCCGACCTCGGCCACTCCTAAGCCACAGGAACCTCTTCAGTTGCCGGCTAATCAGGTGCCGCTGCCGTCGAGTGGTGAGTCTGATAAAGATCCAAGATTGAAGGGGATTTTTGATCGGATTAAGTTGCTTAACAAGATAATTGAAGAGGATAAAAACACGCCGGAGTCTGAAACAAAATCTTCGGAGCCAACTCCGAGCGAATTGATATTTGGCAATCCTGAAAAGCCAGCAGTCGCACCGCCAACCAATCCCACTGCTAAGCCTGCTGTCGCCCCCGATGTGGAGACTTCACCAGTCGCCCTCCCTGAGGTTACAGGTGGTTCTCAGGTTCTTGCCGAGCCCATGAACTCACTTGAGCTGGGAAACAGCCTTTACATGACCGCCAATTACCCTGCCGCCATTCGAAGTTACAGCATGCTGCTAAAACAAGATATGGATAACCAGGAAGCAGCTTGGCTGCGATTAATGCTGGGCTGCTGTTACCGTTATCAGGATGACTATATCAATGCGGAATCGATCTTTCGAAATGTCGCGGACCGTCGTGGTGCTGGCGATTTTTTAATGAAACATACAACTTGGAATTTGCAGTATTTGGAAGAACGTCGTAAGCGTCGAGATGAATTCCTGGCGGTTGAAACGGAACTGGATGCCCTGCTTTTAGAGATAAACAATGAACCAACACAAAAATAATACAGCGCAACTGGAACAGCAGGTTGAGCAGGCCATTAAACAGCTACTTGAAAAGTATAAAAAATTGGACAGCCTGGCCGACGAAATGTTGACTCGACAGGCCAATTCCGAGTCGATTGAGGAGCAGATGAAGCAACTCAATCAGGGAAAGAGTGAGATTCAGGAGATTGAAGAACAGTCGCGGGCAATTAAAGAGCAATACCGCAGTACTCAACCGCAGGCTTCCGCGGCTATTTCCAGCTTGACGAAGCAAACGGCTGAATTGCTGCTTGGAACTATTAAGAAAATTGATTCTCTTGAGTCGCATACTCGCGAAGCACATCGAAAGTTGGTACCGAGTATCGATCAGGGTGTGCGAGTAAATCAGATGCAAAAAGCGTACGGCGGGTAAACGGATTTGCCCCTTCCAGTTGGCGTTAGTCTTTCCGGACCATTGCTCCAATTTGGATAGTGAAAAGTATAAGAAAATTTCATGCCCTTGTTTTAGACAATATGCTCCCCGAATTAAATAATCATATAACCGAATTGACCGCTCCCTCGGAAGCGGATGCTGCGTTTAGTGTTGTTTTCCCAGACGCGGAATCGGTGAAAACAAATGCGGCTCGCAATCCAGATTTGCGAACTCGAAATATCTCATTTCAATCGAAGATAATGAGTGAGTTCTTTGAATTAGCAAAACTCTATGCAAAGAGCTCTGCTACCGTTTTGGTAACGGGTGAAAGCGGAAGTGGAAAAGAACTCTTTAGTCGCCTGATTCATCAGCAAAGCGGTCGGTCGGAAGAAAGGTTTGTCGCGGTTAACTGTGCGGCGGTGTCCGAGTCACTGGTCGAGAGTGAGTTCTTTGGGCATGAGAAGGGTGCGTTCACCGGAGCCTCGGCAGGGCGAGTCGGCTATTTTGAGCAGGCGCAAGGGGGAACACTTTTACTGGATGAGATCAGTGAAATTCCACTCGCGATGCAGGCGAAATTATTAAGGGTCATCGAAGAACAGGAAGTTCAACCGGTTGGAAGTAACGTAGCCCGACCGATCGACGTGCGAATCGTAGCCACTACGAATCGTGACCTGGCCGTCGAGGTAGCGGAGGGGCGGTTTCGCGAGGATTTATTTCATCGATTAAACGTACTTGAGCTCGACCTGCCTCCGCTGCGAGATCGAGTTTCTGATATCCCCCTGCTCGTGATGCATTTTGTAAATTTATTTCAATCAGAGTCGCGGACGGGAAGTCTGGAAGTAGACAAGGAAGCGATGCAATGGTTGTGTCGGTATCATTGGCCGGGCAATGTCCGTGAATTACGAAATGTCATTCATCGAGCCTGCGTGATCGCGGTGGATGGAAAGATCGGTTTAAATTGCCTCGCAAAGAAAAATAAGCGAGCTCAAGAAAATGATGTAGACGGGCTCGCCGGTTTAACACTCGCAGAGGTGGAACGCCGGTTAATACTTTCATCGTTGTCCAAATTTCAGGGCAACAAAAGACTCGCCGCTGAAGAATTAGGAGTCACGGCCCGAACGCTGTCGAATAAATTAAAAGCCTATTCCGAAGAAAGCGTTATCTAGTAGAGCAGGTGACGGCGAAGACCTGGTTCTGATGGTTGGATTTGCGATCAACCAATAAATACTCGTGCGGAAGGAAGTATCTCCCGCCCGACTGCATCTCGTCAGTTTGGATTTCGCTCCTCTAGCAATCTCTGAAGTTGCATTAATCGCCCGTGACGGCGACGTTGGAAGAACTCATTCCAATCGAGATTTCACAGAATATTTTTTGACGGGTAAGAATCAAGTCGTTTTCAATCTCGGTCACCATTTTAACTAACTCAGTAAACGAATTGACCTTGAGTTTTGACATTAATTGGGCTCGGTCTGATTCAACGGTTCGAAGCCCGATATCTAATAGAGACGCCACACGCTTGTTGGGTTCTCCTGCCATTAAATAAGTGAGAACGTCTTTTTCACGAGTACTCAGGATTTTGAAGGTTGGGTTGTCGTAAGGTTGTGTCTCTCGCAACGTTTGTTCACTGAGAAGTGCCGCTTGAAAAAGCAGTCCTAGTTCGGTGGGATCGATACCTTTTTCAAAGTTCCCCATCGCCCCTGCCGCACCCGCGATGAATGCAGCGTTAATGTCGCCGGATGGGGTGGCAATCAGTAATGGGGTTTCCCTGGCAATGGAGCGGTCTGTTAGATGTACCTGTTCGCGGCACCAGTAATCAAAATCAACAATCAGGCAGCGAGAGAAATATTGCCTAGAAGCAGATACCGCTTCTTCAAATTTGGATGAAGAATAGGCTTCGGCCTCAATTAACTTGGCTGCGTAACTCATTCGATTTGCGAAAGACTGGTCGTCCGTTGCGCAAATGATCACTGAATTCGTTGGAGTACTAAAGATCATAGAACCGATGGGAACGCGAAAGAAATGGAGTCAAGTTTACTAGGGTCAATCAATGCTCAAGTTTGTTTTCTCTGGATCTGAGCCGTTATCCAAAAACGGTTGTTCGAAATTCGAGGAATCCTGTCAATAGAGAATTGGATTTCGAAGACCGGGTGCCAGCCTCGAGCTGCCGCTGTTAGACGTATTCGGTGTGTATTGAGCGGTCGGAGCTGGAGGCCGCTAGCAGTTTTTTACTGCGTTACGCCGAGTCAATGGAAGGCAAAAATTTCCCCGACAGTGAAAGTCTTTCTATCTTCGCGAGAAACCGGTGAAAGCAATTCAACCTGTTTCCCCTGTTTTTATTGATAGGAATAGAAAAATATTGAAAAAGGAATTTGTGGCATCCGTTTTGCTAATAGGTAAATCCCGCATTTGTTTTTGACCCTTACCTCTGAAACTGACAGTGAACATACCAAGCCTACCTATCGATGTACCGCTGCGCGAAAATGATTCCGTGGCGGATGAACCTTTGAATAGTACCCTGCCCTCCGGTCGTACCTTCGAGAGTTTCACCGAGGCAGTCGAGGAGAATAATTCGGGAGCTGCTGGAATATCGGAGGTAGCCGCCCCTCCAGAACTGGACGATCTTAATATCGAATCTGGTCTGGCGATTCCTTTGATTGTTCAATCAACCGGGGTCGAGCCTGAATTGAGCGTATTTGCCGATATAAACTCCGGTTCTGAATTAAATGCGACCGCGGCGGATCTTGGTGTGTTACCAGAAATGGTCGACGCTCTCGCGACGCAAACTCAGGTCGTCTACGCGATGAGCGACGAAGTTGTTGTGCTCCCAGCAGATGGCGCGGAAGGAATAGATTCTGGTTTGTTGTCTGGTTTACAGGCGGTCATTGGAGCGGAGGAGAGTGGGTTTGGATTTTCGCAGGGCAATGAAAACGAATCAGAATCAACCGAGCCAAATTTGAAAGCTGCGCTTCCGGGGCTCATACAGGAAGATTCAACGTTGCTAAACCGAGGATCTAGAACCACGGCGTTGACTGCTGGGAAAATGGAAGCTGTTACCGAGACCGTCACCGAAAACTTGGTTCAACAGATTCGGCTGACAGAGCGGGGAGAACAGAAGCAAATGACTTTGCAGCTCCATCCCTCTGAATTAGGGCAACTCACGTTGCAACTGGATTGGGACAAAGATGTTCTTCAAGTCAAAATTTTGGCAAGCGAAATGGTTGCCGCTGATTTACTGAAACAGAATAAATCACAACTAGTTCAGGCGCTTGCTGAAAATGGAATCGATTTCGATTCACTTGATATCGGATATCAAAGCGAGCAATCAGATCCTCGTGACGAGAGTGATGCTGAGTCAAGGTTTATGAACGGAGACTTGTTTAACGAGTCAGAGGAAGCAAAGCCAAGCCAGCAACCGGTGTCACGAGCTAGTAGCTCAATGATTGATATCCGGGTGTAAAGCCGCCGTTCAGATCAACTGTTGACATAGAGTAAATTGAAAATAGAAAAAATAATAACTTTGGGAGGCCGTGATGCCAGGGATAACATCGCAAGTAGCAACGAATGATTTTCTTAATCTGCTAACGGTGCAATTAAAAAATCAAGATCCGATCGAGCCTGTCAATCAGGAAGATTTTATCGCACAGCTCGCGCAGTTTTCGCAGTTGGAGCAAACCGAAGCGTTGAATTCTAACTTTGAACAGTTGTTGGAAACCACACAGCTTACACAGGGGATGAACCTGGTAGGGAAGCAGGCTTCATACACGGATGCTGTGACTGGAGAGAAAAAGACAGGACTGGTTGAGGAATTAATTGCAAACAGCGGCCCCGCTAATCTTCTGATCAACGGCGAACGTGTTGGTTTGAATTTAATTTCCGGCGTCACCATATAGCTTGTAACCATTTAGATTCCGATCGCAACGAGCAAGCTGAGAGTCACTTCACTTGTTAATTTGCTTCACTTGCTATTCCCGACAGTAGGTGAAGTGGAAGCGGTTCGGATTCAATCGATATTAACTTTCAATTAGAGAGACCCAGATGAGTAAAAGTTTAATTACCGGTGCGACCGGGCTATTGGCTCACCAGCAAAAACTTGATGTGGTTGCAAGTAATATTGCAAACTTAAATACGACCGGATTCAAATCGCAACGGGTTTTGTTTTCCGATCTGATCTACACCGATCGGGCTCCCGCCGTGGGTGCTTCTGGAGACGTTGATGGTGGAGTAAATCCAATTCAAGTCGGTAACGGTGTTCGCGTAGCTGAGGTCTCGCAGAATTTTACGCAAGGAGTTCTCAACGCGAGTAGTGGTGAATTTGATTATGCACTCGACGGCGATGGTTTCTTTGTAATTAAGGGAGATCAGCAAGCTTACACACGTGACGGTTCATTTTCAGTTGATTCCTCCGGATATTTAGTAGATCCAGCTACTGGTGGATACGTTCAGCGTTTTGGAGCCAAAGGAGAGACGACGGACACAGAGCCTGGTTTTCAAATTCCGGGAGACACGAGGATTCAGATCCCGCTGGGAGCGAGCGTTCCAGGGAAAGCGACGTCGACGGCAGAGTTAATTGGCAACTTGCCCGCTTCAGCTGTTCCGCCTCTTGCGGAGGTGCTAACGACTTCCTTCCCGTTTACAGCAGCGGGCGTGGCGGCCACCCCAACTACCTTGCTAAATGACCTCGACTTTAATGGAGTCAATTACGCGCCGGGCGATTCGATTGACATTGTTGGTACGAATGTCGATGGTTCATCGTTCTCGACCAACCTGCCGGCTGACACAACCACGACGGTCGACGATCTTGTGAATTCAATCAACGCGAGCATTGTGGGGGCATCGGTCACTCTCGACGCAACCGGGAACTTGTTGGTGACTGCCGACGATGTAGGCGACGCTTTGTTGAGTCTGCAATTGTCGGACAACGCGGGTAACGTAGGAGAAACAGAGTTTGAGGATGCAATTTTCATCGTGGAAACGGATGGTAAGTCCGGTGATACCGTCGATTCGACTTTGCAAATTTTTGATACCCGCGGCGAACCGCACCTATTAAATGTCACCTTTGAGAAGACTGGAAATAACACTTGGGCGGCAAATTTTTCATCAAGTGATCCGATGGTTACTCTCAACGATGGGCTGATCTCGGAGATTCGATTCAAGGAAGACGGTTCGTTTCAAATCATGAACGGAACTGGCTTGGGCGATGCCAATATTGAGGTGGACATTGACTCTATCATTGAACCACAGGAAATAGATATTTCCCTCGACAGCCTTTCTCACCTGGCGACGAATTATTCTGCAACGTTCCAGCAGAATGGTTTTTCCCCTGGTACGATCGTGAAGATGAATGTGTCCGCTGACGGAGTCGTGTCCGGGATTGCGAGTAATGGACGTGAGGTTCAGGTAGCTCAACTCGCGATTGCAAGATTTTCGAATCAACAGGGGCTCGAAAATCTTGGCGATAACTACTACGGGCAAACTGTGAACAGCGGTACCCCCGATATCGGCGTCGGTGCCGCCAACGGCAGAGGAGCGGTTCGCGGAGAACACCTCGAATCGTCGAATGTTGATGTCGCTCTTGAGTTTACTCAATTGATTATTGCTCAACGTGGATTCTCGGCAAATGCGAGATCAATTACCGTTGCTACGGAAGTCTTGCAGGAATTGAATAATATCTTCTAAACGACATTGCGATTATCGAGGGAGCGGTAAATCCACGCTTCTCCCTCACCGGTCGGGGTGAGTTCATCGGATTGGCCGTCTCGATCGTTGGCGAAAATGATCACGCCGATTTGCGATTTAGCTTTTGGATGTAGTTGAGGATTTCTGCGACCGCTTGA
>JAAEMV010000408.1 GCA_024225195.1 Planctomycetaceae bacterium
GCAAAGCCGAACGGTATCTCAAAGAGCGGATCGGAATCATCAATGATGTTTCCGAATGTGTCGTACTCAATTCTCTTTACCACGGTTCCGGATGAATTTGCAACAATTCTGAGACTTCCGACCTGATCGTACGCAAGATAGTTGTTTATGATACTAAGAAATCGTACAAATCATTCAAAATGAAGGTAACACTTTCTCCCCGAAAAAAGAAAGGAGAAAGTGATGAAATCGAAACGATTTACACAAGAACAGAAATTGGCGGTTTTGGAAAGCGGCGAACAAATCGGGATCAAAGCGGTGGCCGGCCACGCAGGTGTCCATTACACGACCGTTTACCAATGGAGTCGTGATTTGAACCGCTTGGGGAAGAAAGGATTTCTTGAATACAAACCGTCGCGTCCCGGACGGGGCAAAAAGAAAATAACACCCGAGCAGGAAAACAGTGTGTTGGAAGTGTGGCAATCAAACACCGGCTATGGTCCGGGTCAGGTAAGAGCCAGTCTTCGCAGACAGGGAACGACGATTTCGATACGAACGATACGGACAATCATGGAAGCCAACGGATACAAGCCGCCGAAAAGCGGGAAAGAGCGAAATGAATGCACGCGATTTGAGGCGAGTCGTCCGTTGGAACTCTGCCAGATGGACATTCTGGAATTTCACATCAACAAACTCAGGGTGTTTCTCATTCTGCTCATGGATGATTGTTCACGGTTCATTCTCGGATGGAAGCTCTTGGAAGAGACCTCGGCCGACGAGGTGGTCGGGCTCGTGGCGAAAGCCGTCGACCGTTACGGCAAGCCGGAAGAGATTCTGACGGATCGCGGATTCGTGTTTTACTCTTGGCGGGGAATCAACAGATTCGAGAAATGGCTTGAGAGTATGAGAATCGATCACACCCACGCCCGTCCGCATCATCCGCAGACTCTGGGCAAGGTGGAAGCCTGCAACCGGCGGATAAAAAACGAGCTGATCCGCCAACATCGCTTTTCGACCTTTCACGAAGCGGACGTCGCCATTCGGGAATGGGTGTCGCATTATAATTACGAACGTCCCCATCAGGGAATCGGGGGACTGCTGGTTCCTGCCGAACGTTTTCATGGTCGGGAGAAGGATGCGCCCGATGGAATCGCCAAAGGACTCGCCGTGAACAAAGGGGATTTTGGCATTGACCGAAGCATCATCAATCTGGTTATGTCTCCGGACGGGAACCTTACTCTTTGGTTCATGGGAAAACCGGTGATCAACGGAGGCGGACATGAATGACAGACCAAGTCCCGAGGATGTCGCGGTGATGATACGGGCACGGCAGTTGTTGAAAAAATACGGCCTGGCTCCCGACGCGGACATAAAAACGATTTGCGAAAATGCCGGCACGAGCCGAAAAACCGGCTATCAATGGGCGCAAAAATTTTGGGGCAAGCCCGAAGGGGACACCCTTCGTTCCGAGTTCGAATCGCTCCGTGCGGAGCATGAGGTGCTGGAAAAAGCCTTTGATGATCTTCGCTTCGAAAACGAGGGGCGGAAGATCGCCTGGAAGATTCACGGAGGGGATTTGCTTGCCGGGAAAAAAAAACTTTCATGCAATCGGAAAAAGAGGAAGCGGTGAGTTTTTGCCGAAACGAGGGCGCCCTTGCGCCAGGCCGCATGGGCACTTTCCCTGTCCGCCGGCACATTGTCGAAGTGGGACCGCGGCTTTGATTCGGACATGAATCCCCTGAAGACTGCGGACAACAGGGGGAAATCAGGCAAAGTCACCGCCGATGTGGTGCGCAAGGTGACGGAAGAGGCGGAAAAGTGGAAAAACGGGGGAAAACAAATCCGCTTGGACGCGTTTTCAAAGAGGTTGTCCGAAACGGGTGTGGAACTGAGCCCGAAAGTTGTGGGACAGATACTGATTGCCAACGGACTTCGCGATCCGGACATCCGGAAAAGAAGACCGGCTTTTTACCAAAGCCTCCGCCGGCAGATTCCGAACGGTCTGTTGGGAATCGACGGAAGCGAAATCACAGTATTTTATGGCGACCGTCCATTCACATTCAACATTGAACTTGCGACGGACATCGGAACCCACACCCACACCGCTTTCAGCGTCGGAGACACGGAAACGGGCGATGAGGTGACAAAGGTGCTTGAAGCACACATAAAGGAATGGGGTCCGCCGTTGGGCATCCTGTGTGACAGTGGGACAGCCAATCTGAGCGAACGAGTTCGGGATTTCGCCGCAGAGTCGGATATTGTGATACTGCCCGCCGGGCCCGGGAATCCCAAGGGAAACGGCAGCCTGGAAGGCGCATTCGCCCATTTGAAAGATGTGGTCGGGATTATCCGTCTTGATGCCTCCTCCACCGGGGCGCTGGTCAAAAGCGTTTTGGAAACCGCGGTTCGTGTTACGTGACGATGAGAAACAAAATTCCGTTAAGAAGCGGCAAACCGCCATTGGAAAACATGTCCGGGCCGGTCTCGGCGGGGAAAAAAAAGCAGGAAAGAACCAGGCTGAAGAATTTCGGGGCGGCCAAAACCGACAATTCGGAAAATCGCGAAAAAATCGAACGTATCCGATTTTTGATCCGAAACAAAGGGATCAAGGCTGAGCCCGATGCCGTCAAACGTGCGGAAAAGACCATCACTTATTATGATACCGAAGCGATTGCGATGGCCGAAGCGGCTTTTTTGAAAGCGGTTGCGCGAGATCCCAAACGTCTGTCTCTGGCGTATTTTTTCGGAATCTTGCGAAACATTCAAAAACAGAGGGACAACGACGACCATGCGGCATATTGCCGGGAAAAATACAATTACAATCGCATGAGGGAAATCGAAAACATGCGGCAAAAACCTCCGGAAAAACCGAATGTGGACGGAATCGTTTCCATTGTCAGGGCCGGCATCGATGCGCCCTCCGAACCGGTGAGGAGATTCGCTTTTAACAGGGCAAAGGTATGGACGGAAGAACTGGCCGGAGAAAAACGCCACCTCGGACCTTTGAAAAAAAGATTCGGTGATGCGATTGGAAAATTGAATTCGGTGGGCATTGAAAAAAAAGAAAAGATATGGAACGTGATTACGGAGTTTCTTAATCTTGGGGAAACAGGTGTTACCTGATTTGAAGAAGTTTGTTCGAATTATTATTGTAATGTTACATTTACAATGTAATCCCCGAAAAAATCATAAACCCCATGGCCATCAGTCCGGTGACGATCATGGTGATGCCAAAGCCCTGCAGACCTTCGGGGACATTGGCGTATCTGAGTTTGATTCTGATGGCGGCCATGGA
>JAAEMV010000409.1 GCA_024225195.1 Planctomycetaceae bacterium
TTTGTGACGGGCCACCACTTTGAAATAAGAAGATGACGCGTTTGGCTTTTGCTGGATGATGCAACTGATCCATTGCACCACCGCTACTGTCATCAGCGGTCAGATCACTTTTCACCAAATCACCGAGCGCGACTGCCCCTAGTCCCATCCCAAATTGGTTGAGAAATCGACGGCGCGGCATTCCGGCGCTGTCCGAATATCCTGTGCATTGATGGCTCATTAACTCTCTACCGTTTAGTTACACATTCATCGTAATTGAACAAAGCATTGGCAACACTTGACCACGCAGCCAGCACCGCTAAATCCTCAGAATCATCCACTTCAACTGAATCGGAAAAATCGCCGCCAGCAGGCGTCCCATTGATATAAAAGCGTACCTGCCCCGATTTCATATCCGCTGTACAGACAAGATGAGACCATTGACCTACTGCCGGAGCACGGTCCGCCATGCGAACCACACTGCCACAGATAAATCGCAGTCCGCCATGCAGGTCGAGCAACAACCCCGAGCCACCACCGGGAGTAATTTTGTCCCAAATTCGACCAACTCCACCGCGACTTGGCTTAACCCATGCCTCGAAAGTGAGGCCCTTGGAAAACTTGAGCTTCGATGAATTTTCAAACACAAAAGACTCACTCAGTTCCTGACTTTCACCGACCGTTTCATTCGACGTTGCTTTGATCGGTTTACGATTGGAGAGTTCAAACTTCCAATTCGCATCCAAAGCCTGATTTCGATCGACTCCAAAAAGCCTGTTGACCTCCTTTGCCGTCAGCACGCGCCCCCATGCACTTGCACGTCCAAATTCTCCTTGAAATTTCTCAGTACCATTCGGCGTTTCCCCAAGCCTAAAATCGTGATCGTTGGCTGGAAATAAAATCTTCACCCCCGCCTTTAATTTTCCGTAGTCGCCGAATTTCCCATTCGACAAATACTCAATTGCCGAATCTGGGTTCGCTTGAAAATATTCCAACTGCGTGCGATAAAGCTCCGCGACAACCGACCGCTCCTCTCCCGTGGGACGTCTCGTCGTCAACGCCAAAAACATTTCATCAATCAACTTCTCCGCCGATTGCCCCTGATTGCTTGCGATTAGCCGGTGACTCAACCCCCGTGCCGCCTCAACAAACTGAGGACCATTTAACATCGCAAGCGCCTGAAGAGGCGACGAAGTTCGTTCCCGTTTTACCTGACAGACATCCCGCTTTGATGCGTCCAAAACCATCATGACGGGACCCGGCCCGGTTCGCTTCCAGTAAGTGTACAACGAGCGACGGTAAAGCCCATCTCCTCCGTCAGGCTTGACCGGTTTAAAAGAAGCCGCCAACTCGTAAGGCCGGACCGGTGAACCACCCATTTTATTAATCAACAAACCACTCGTTGCAAGAACATTATCCCGCAACATCTCCGCGCTCAACCGATAAGAGGGAGCGCGAGCAAGAAGCTCATTTGCAGGATCACGCTTTAAAATTTCGTCAGACACTTGACTCGATTGCCGGTAGACAGATGACATCACCAGTTGCTTCATGAGACGCTTTACATTCCATCCATGCTCCACAAAATCTAATGCCAGCCAATCCAATAATTCAGGGTGAGTCGGCAGGGCTCCCTGACTCCCAAAATCTTCAGGCGTACGCACAATCCCTTCGCCAAAAACCAGTTGCCAGTAATGATTCACCGCCACGCGAGCGGTTAAAGGGTGATTTGGGTCGACTAACCAACGAGCAAGTCCAAGCCGATTGCGAGGCAAAGCACTCTCCATGGCGGGAAACACGGAAGGCGTAGCCGCGGATACTTTTTCTTCCCGATTCGAATACAACCCGCGTCCTAGAACAAACGCGTCCCTTGGTTGATCCATCTCCCGCATCACCATAATTTCAGTGGCACGATCCAACTCACCACACAATGCCTGGCGAGCAGATTTCAATTTCGTGCGGTATTTACCGAATGTTTCTGAGTCATTCAGCTCAAGATGCTCGGCGAGCATTCGCAATTGCAAACTAGACAATTCGCCGTTTGCGTTTGAATTCAAAAGAACCTGTTTGAATTGCTCAGGATTATGAGCCAGAGCAACCTCTAAACTCGAAAGCTGACGATCATATACTTTGAATGAAGAAACCAGCCCATTAGTAAATCCGCGATCCCGAAACCGCTCACCAATCGCAATGTTGTTACCACCACCTCCGGTAATATTTTTGGTGAGCTTGTTCTTTACAATCTCGAGTTCCATTTTTTGACCGTCAACAAAAATAGACAGTCCAGCCGCATCGACACTTCCATCGTAAACAACTGAGACATCAATCCATTGATTGAGAGGTATCTCTTGTTTCGTCTTGACCCGCATCGCATTGCCCGGCCAGAAATGAATGAGCGAGGCACTCAGTTTTCCATCTTCGATCAACAACTGATAACCTCGACTTGCGGCATCCGTCCAAGCTCGCGAGCGGTGGAAAATTACCGCTCGCTCTTTCTTGTCCGGAGTGTTCATCGACAGACTTACCGAAAATGGTTGGTACCGCGTGAAGTTACCCGTCTTTAGCCCTATCGCGTCATCGCCCGAAAGTTTTACCGCTGCATTCCCCCGAGCGTCTGTTGTCTTTTCATTCCCTCCGCCGACTGCGTTAAAATCAACCACCTCAACTGGATCAGTGCCCTTTACCTCGAGCACTTTCTCGATTCCTTTTCTCCCTTCACCCGGAGACGGATTTTCGGGACGGCTTCGCTCAACCTCCATCAGGTTTGTTTTAAGGGTCACCAATTTTTTCTTCTGCTCCGGCTTCAGCAGTCGCAGCGTAGGCGTGGGAGTCGAATTAGTAAAATAGGAATAAAGCCCTGATTCGTCGATGTTATTGAAATAAGAAAAAAGCTGATAATATTCTTTTTGTGAAAGTGGATCGTATTTATGATCATGGCATCGAGCGCACTCCAAGGTTAATCCGAGAAACGCCGTGGCAAACGTATGGGTTCGGTCCGCGACGTACTCCACACGAAATTCTTCCTCAACGCTCCCTCCCTCAACCTTCTGAGAATGAAGACGATTGAAGGTCGTGGCTAAAATTTGATCGTCCGTTGCCGCCGGTAAAAGGTCACCCGCAATCTGCTCAATAAGAAATTGATCATAAGACATGTTTTGGTTAAACGAGCGCACTACCCAATCTCGCCACGGCCATACAAATCGATCTCGATCCACTTGATAGCCAAACGTATCGCTGTAGCGGGCAACATCGAGCCAATCCGAGGTCATTCGCTCGCCGTAACGTTCGGAAGCAAGCAAGCGATCAACGACCGATTCATAGGCTTCGTCAGATGTATCTGCTTTGAACGCGTTCAACTCCTCAATCGTCGGCGGGAGGCCGGTTAGATCAAAAGTCACCCTTCGCAGCAACACGTTCTTAGTGGCAGGCAACGATGGCTTAAGCTTCTCCTGCTCAAGACGACTTAAAATGAATTGGTCAATCGCGTTGGCACCCCAAACGCTATCCGATTTAGGCAACTGCACTTTTTTGGGCGGCACGAAAGACCAGTGCTGTTCCCACTTTCCTCCTTGAGCAACCCACAACTCAAGTGTCTTAATTTCCTCGGCACTTAAAGACAAATTCGAATCAACCGGAGGCATGTGATCCTCATCTTCCGAGAGGATTCTTTCGATTAGGTCACTTGCTTCCGGTTTCCCCGCGACAACTACCCCGGCGACCCCGGACTCAGTGTCTAATCGAAGATCGGACTCGCGGGTTTCAGCATCAGGGCCATGACAGAGAAAACAACGATCTGAGAGTATCGGTTTCACGTCACGATTGAAATCAACCTGACTATTGTCCTGCAGTGCGAACAGCGACGGAGAGAAAAATTGCTGGGCAAAAAAAACAGAAATCAGGCACAAAAGCCGACCACCATCTCGAACTTTAAATTTCACAGATTTCATTTTCACCAAATCGCTCGGGGCTTCTTGGGCGACACTAGAACGGTCTCAGTTAGAACGGTCTTAGTATAACCCATTCCCATCGAGAAGAAATAACGAAAAGCAACTCAGACGGCGCAGCAAAACAGTCAGCACCTCAGAAAAGCAATCTGCAGCGGAGGACTAGCGAGATAATTTCCGGACAAAGCGACGCTAGTTATCGGTTGGCGGCGTCGTTAACAACGAATCAAGATCAGCGAGTTCGAATCGAAAATTTTCGTTCAAAAAACCGTTCGTCTTCATCCCGTACTCAAGAAAGCCAAAAGCAGTATTGCGACGTAAAATGGTCGCATGAAAATACCACAACTCAGACGTGACATCCGTATCAACCAAAATCGAATAAACAACCTCATCCGAATTGAGCTCTGTCGTGGTGAGCACTGATAGCCCACCATCACTTAAGTCTTTTGTGAAACCTAAAGCTAAAACGGAGGGAACTGGCTTAGCGTCAACCCACGGACACAGAGCCACAGGAAGACCACGCACGTAGCGATTCTCTTGCCGACTCTCATTCGCTCGTAGCAGGGTGGGGGTTGTTAGGTCGACAATGCGGCGCATGTACGGAATGGCGTCGGTCATTCCTTTTTTTGTTCGTGTAGAAAACAGCCCCATTTTTTCCTCTTTCGTATTTTTCGACCCTACTTCCAATTGAAAAATCGCCACTGAAGTGTAGTTTTCAACTCACGCGCTTCGTTTCTATTTTCCTCACGAACCAACTGTGTGTTCCAAAATGGTGAGGGTTATACCGATTTTGCTACCCCAGCAACCAGCAGAGCGATTCACTTGCCCCGAAAACAACCTTCAAACACCACTACAGAGACATACAACGGGGGCAAACCCAGTCAATGATTTCATCCAGACTGATTCGCGCACATTAGAAAGGGCGTTTCAAAGCAACCAGGAGAGCGGGGGCATTTTCAATCACCTGTCGACGTGCCGCCGGCATCCAATCTAAAATCCGCTCATCGAACGGCTCCAGCTTAAGTCGTTTAAAAACGCCGCCAATACGAAACGCAACGCCACGATCGGTGCGATAGTCGAACAAATAGCGCTCCTGCCGAAACCGCTCAATCCCCGCCACTAACTTATTGGTTGGGCGATTGGCAAATAAGTTGACGGCATTCTCAACACAAGCCACGTCGACTAATTCAATCTGGTCATAGAACCGTTCCAGTTCACCTGGAAACTTCTCATCGAGAAACGCATCGAGAAATAGCTCAATCACAACGTGCCCAAAGAACCTCGGGCGTAACGAGTGATTGTCATCAAACACATCGCGGAGTGACACAGAAAATTCCACAACCATTTGGTTGAACGCAGCGGTTTGATGAAACCACGAATCATCTTGGTGATGCTGGACAACCCCGCGGGCCACCTTGGCAATCAGTGGGTCGTCCGATTCAGCAAACGCCCGCGCGCGGCGCTCGCGAGTACGACACTTTCGATCACAGGCCGATAACCAATCTGGAATACAACAGCCTACAGCGAAATAGGGATCATCTAAAAAAGGCAAAGCATGGGCAAACGAGTTCATCGCGACAAAACAACCTAAAAAATTAACCTGCCGTCAAGAATTCAGCCGAAGCACTCGCGCAAGCATTCAGAGTTCCGATCCCTCAATTGTTACTCCCCGAAAATTGGCTATCTAAACATCTTGCCAACTTCGCGACGCACCACTTTTCAAAACAGCATCGCAAATCTTCTGTGTTTCGAGAGCGTCCCGGAAGGTCGGGCCAGCAGGAGTGCCTGTCTCAAGCCCTTTAATGAAATCAGCAACCTGATGAACGAAACTATGCTCGTAGCCAATATTCAAACCCGGCACCCACCAATTACCCATATAAGGGTGATCGCCATCGGATACGTGAATTGATCGCCAGCCACGCATCGGACCTTCAAGCCGATGATCGAAGTACTCTAGTCGATGCAAATCGTGAAGGTCCCATTTAATCGACGCGTGCTCACCATTGATTTCGAACGTATAGAGGGCTTTGTGACCTCGCGCGTATCGAGTTGACTCAAACAAGCCCAGCGAGCCGTTATCAAAGTGGCACAAGAATGCACAGGCGTCATCAATCGTTACCTTTTGAACTTCTCCCGTGTCCTGGTGCACACGTTCTTTGATAAACGTTTCGGTCATTGCCGATACATCTTTGATTCCACCATTGAGCCAAATTGCAGTGTCAATGCAATGCGCTAACAGGTCGCCAGTAACTCCGGAACCGGCAGCGTCGGCATCCAATCGCCACAGCGCTTCACCACCTTGGGGCAGGTCTTCCGAGATCGTCCAATCCTGTAAGAAATTAGCTCGGTAATGAAAAATTCGACCAAGGTTCCCACTGTCGATAATATTTTTTGCGAATGTCACTGCAGGGACGCGTCGGTAGTTGTACCAGACCATATTATTGACACCGGCTTTTTCAACCGCTTCACACATCTCCTCACCCTCAGCGACATCCATCGCAATCGGCTTTTCACACAGAATCATCTTGCCAGCTTCTGCAGCTGCAATTGAAATTTCTTTGTGGAGATTATTAGGCACGCAAATATCGACCGCATCAATATCGTCTCGGGCAATCAAAGCACGCCAGTCAGTTTCCACCGACTCATAGCCCCAATTGTCCGCAAACTCCTGCGCCTTCTCTGCGTTGCGGGCGCAAAGCGCTTTCAATACTGGCTTGTGCTCAAGCTCGAAAAAATTTCCCACGGTCGCGTATGCGTTGGTATGAGCCTTGCCCATGAATCCGTAACCGATCATTCCAATATTAAGCGGCTTTTTGGCCATGTTTCCGATTCCTCAAGAGTTAAAATTCATCTGTAATTTTTTAATTAGGCCAACTTTCGCAACTGCGAACGACCTTGCAACTGAACCATCGCTTCACTCACGAGGGAAACAAAACGATTTCCCCTCAGACAATACTTGAACAGTATTTCTCTAGCCGTGAGCTTCCTGAACAGCAATCATCGACGCCAGAATCGTATTCCAAGTTTCAGGCGATTCCAGCATCGCGTTCGGGAACATGCAGCCATCCCAACAAATGTGCTGGATTCCTCTCGATTCGGCGTCTTGTAACCAGTACTTAGAACACTCGACGATGTCCAGCTTTCCATTGGGGTCGTCGGCAGGACAGTGTTTCCCTGTTTTATCATGGTCGCCAGCACCGTGGACTTCACCATCGTTTTGAGCTACGTGAAAATCAATCGTCCAAGGTCGCAACTTATCCGTCATCGTTTTGTAGGCAGCCCAAAACTCTTCATCCGAATAGCCGTCTTGCAACAGAGCATGCTCAGGGGCGTTGTACCCCATCAGGTAGAGATAAGTGTGAGCGAGGTCGGCTTGAAAACCAAGTGTTTCAGGCATTCCGACTTCTTCAAGCAAGTCGAGCATGTCTTTCCAAGAGTGCATCCCGGCCCAGCAGATCTCTCCCTCGGCGGCAAGTCGCTCGCCATGGTCAGCTGCAATCTTAGCGGCTTCTTTGAACGTGGCGGCGATCTTCGCTGTGTTAGCACTTGGATTTTCTCGCCATTGATCTACTCCAAATTCGGCGGAATCAATTCGAATGCTTCCGTACGACCGAACACCATGATCATTGAAAACGCTGGCAATATGGCAAGCCTTTTTAACGGCGCTTAAAAACTTGTCGGTCGCCTCCGTGTCTCCCATCGCACTGTCACCGACAGTTCCCGGCCACACCGGGGCTACCAGCGTACCGACATTCAAACCCTTGCTCTGAATTAGATCCGCGATGCCACGCAATTCGTCTTCCGACGCATCTGGATCGGTGTGGGGTAGAAACAAAAAATAGTCAACGCCTTCAAATTTTCGGCCATTCACTTCCGCCGCTACGGTCAGATCGAGCATTCGCTCTAGACTGATTGGCGGTTCCTGACCCTCATCCGTTCCTTTGCCAACAAGTCCAGGCCACATCGCGTTATGAAGTTTTAGTTGGTTGCTCATCTGTTCCCTTTTTATCTATTCTGACGTAAATCAGGTGATTGATTTGTTATCTAACGAGTTCGAGGCATGGTGATCCGCTGATCACGCTTTATGTCCACCAACCGGCGGCAAGTCATCCCAAGTGTTCGGACCAAAATATCGCAGCCCAACCAATGGCTCAGAACCATTGTTCTCAACTTCGACTCCGCCCGATGCCGCATGGTGCGAAATAAACACTTCATCCTCACTAAGCTGACCGTAACGCATGATCACGGGAGTCTGTAAATCAAGCGATCCGAGACGCCCTTTGCCTTGTACCGTAATCCAACTGCTCGCCCCTGGATCTTTCAATGTGCATTTGCAACCGGGATCCACCGTCAATTCGCGAGCCGTAAATAATTGCTCACCGTCAACAGTTCCGTAAACAATCCAGCGATCACACCAGCCCGGTCCCTGATCAGCAACAATCGGTTCTAGATAATTGTTGTCCTTAAAATTCGGATCAACATTTTTTTCCCAATCGAGCTGCCCAATAATAAAATCAAGATCTTGATGCTTCTCTTCCGGCATGTCTTTAACCAACAGCGACCACGGCACATACCGCCCTTCAACAATGTTTTGAAACATGCCAAAAACGTCACTGCCCCATTGCGGTTCATAAGTACACAATGAACCGGGAGCATGCAGAACTCCCGGCGGAATCAACCACCCGGTTCCGCGTTTCAGTCGATAAGCCTTCGAGAGGTCAAGAATACCATTCTCTCCCTTGCTCCAGTTCTCAAGACACTTCCGAAGATCGTCTTTGGTCGTCCCCGGTTCCAGCCCCATGAATGTGTGAGGAAAATTATTGTCACAATTGTTGTACTGAGGCGGGAAATAATAACTCTCCGGTTTCCCCTCCTGGCCAACCAGGGCTGCATCGTCAAAACTTTGATGCATGTGATGGGGAATAGGCCCCATGTTGTCAAAAAACTTTGAATACACAGGCCACTTTTTGTATTTGTCCCACATTTGGGATCCAATCAAAGCCGCCCCGGATTCGTCAACTGCATCTCGAAGTAGGAACGCTTCCCCCTCAAAACGACAAAAACTTAAACCCTCGGTTGCTTCTCGATTTTCGTTAGCACATTCTGTAGTGCTGCCAAACCAACGCTCATCGATCCCACCTCGCTCAGCACCCATGGCATAATAATCATCCGGATGCAGTCGAATCCGCTTCCCGGGGTGTAGAAAACTCCTCGGAACCCAGGTCGGTGTTAGCCGCAAAAGCCCTCCCGTCGCATCCATGGCTCGGTCAAGAATTTGACGCACGTTGTCAGTTGAGGTTACCGGTAAAGACTGCGAAGAGACCATATCTAATTATTTTTCGAACAAGGACATGCGTAAACGAAGTAAAAGTTTTAAGCTGTTTTTGGAAGCTCTGCAAGCATTTACCAGCTAGTAACTTTTTCTTCAACACGAGAGTGAAAAAAAACATGAATTCCAGCACTACCGACCTCAGCGCCCTTTCTTTTAGCTCCCAACAAAATTTCAGTGGAGGCTCCCAGGCTCTCGGTTGGGATTTTCAACGAATGGGGGCAGGGCAGAGCTGCGGAGTGGAAAAATTGACGATTCGCTGTGGCAGCAAGTCAATCGACATCCTCCCAACACGAGGGATGGGGATCTGGCGAGCCAACGACGGCGATGTACGGTTCGGCTGGGATTCACCGGTTTCCGGCCCCGTCCATCCAATGTGGGTTGACGTGAACGAACCAAGCGGCCTCGGGTGGCTCGACGGCTTCGATGAAATGCTGGTCCGATGCGGACTGGCCAGCAACGGAGCCCCTGAATTTGACGCCAACGGCCAACTCATCTGGCCGCTGCACGGTCGAATCGCAAACTTACCGGCCAGCCAATTAAGTGTTGCAGTCGACGAAACAGAGGGCAGAATCACAGTGAAAGGAACGGTCGTTGAAAACCGATTCCACTTCCACCGCCTTCGCCTGGAAACAACAATCAGCATGCAGCTAGATTCGGCTGAAATTTCAATCACCGATTGCGTCACCAACCTCTCTGACCGACCAGACAACATCCAGATGCTGTACCACAACAACTTTGGCTCACCTATTCTTGAAAAGGGGAGTCACTTTTTCGCACCCGTGAAGAAACTTGTTCCACGCAATCCACACGCAGCAACCGGCCTGGATCACTGGAATCAATACGACGCCCCCGATCCTAACTACGCAGAGCAAGTTTATTTTATGGAACTCGCTGCCGATGCCAAACAAGAATCACTCGTCATGCTCAGTAACGCCCAACAGTCGCGAGCTGTGACGATCCGCCACAACACATCTCAGCTACCTTTTTTCTCACTTTGGAAAAACACGGTCGGCACATCAGACGGATATGTCACAGGCCTTGAACCAGCGACAAACTTCCCCAACCCCCATTCCTTCGAAAAGCAACATGGCCGCACCGTCCATCTTGCCCCGGGTCGTGACCATACGATGGCATTGCACATCGGCCTTTTAACGGAACCAGAGCCTATCCAATCCGCACTCGCGAAAATTGAAACTCTGCAACCAGAAACAACTGAAATCCACGACGCTCCGACCGACGACTGGTGCTCGCCCTAAGCCACGGAAAAA
>JAAEMV010000410.1 GCA_024225195.1 Planctomycetaceae bacterium
CCACACGCCTTGAATGGTTTTCCGTTTCAAAGCAGCAATGAGTTTGCCCTACTGTGTCAACTGTTCCACTAATGATCGTCTTACTGCTGCTAGTTATCGCAACGTTTTTTGACTGTCGCACGCGAGAGATCGTGGGCTGGATTGCGACCGTGGCCTATTAATCGGGTACCCGCACGTTGGCTAACGCTGCCCAACAGAATTCCCGAAATTCATTTCGCGAATTCGGTGAAGGGGGCGAGGGTAGCCGGAGCGGTTGGATGCTCAATGATCGTGATCGTGATCGTGATCAACTAATTCCCATGCAGGGATTGGGTCCTCGTACTCGGCCCAAGCTTCTGGTCCAGCTTTAAACTCGTCATCGGTCAGCAGGCAACCGTCCAGTTTTTCTCGAAACTCAGCTTGGTTGAGATTGTGTCCGATGATAACCAGTTCTTGACGCCGGTCCCCGAAGGGAGTTTCTGAAATTGCGGCAATGTACTGGTGCAGTTCTGGGTCGTCCGGTCTTTCGTTCTCTGGGATCATAGCCCACCATTCGCCAGAGCATTGCAGTGAGCCGAGGCGACCGGCTTGTTGCCAAAGGCCTGCAAGTTCCATTCTGGATGCAAGCCATATGCTTCCTTTTGAACGGACTGCCCCTTTGAATCCGCCCTTTGAGAAAAAATCGTGAAACCGTGCGGGGTGGAAGGGGCGTCGAGACTGGTAGGCAAAAGACTCAAAGCCATACTTCTCTGTTTCCGTGTTCAGGCCTTCACCTGGGTTTTCCAGCCAGTTCGGTAATGTGTCGGCCCAATCCTCGCTGAACAAGCCAGTGTTCAGGATTTCGGTCAGATCGATTTTTCCATAGCTTGATTCCAACAGCTTTGCTTCAGGGTTAAAGCTTCCGATCATTCGTCGCAACAAGCCACGTTGCTCATCCGTCAGAAGGTCAATTTTGTTAAGGATGATGACGTTTGCAAATTCAATTTGGTTGACCAGTAATTGCGGGATATCTCGGTCATCGTCATCGCTCATACCGATACTGCGATCACGTAGTTCGTCGACTGAATTAAAATCCTCGAGGAAGTTGCATCCGTCTACAACCGTTACCAAAGTGTCGAGTTCGGCTACGTTACTAAGGGTTCGGCCGTCTTCATCTTCATAGATGAATGTTTCTGCAACCGGTAGCGGTTCAGAGATGCCAGTCGATTCAATCAATAAGTAGTCGAACCGACCCTCGGTTGCGAGTCGTCCTACTTCTTGGAGTAAATCCTCGCGAAGTGTGCAGCAAATACACCCGCTGGAGAGTTCTATCAGTTTCTCTTCTGAGCGGTTTAGGCTTGCCTTTCCACCCTTCAGAAGTTGGGAGTCAATGTTGATTTCGCTCATGTCGTTAACAATCAAGGCGATTCGTAGGCCGTCACGATTGTTAAGTACATGACTCAATAGCGTGGTCTTGCCAGCACCCAGGAAACCAGAAAGAACCGTTACCGGGATCTTCTTGTGAACTTTTTCTGTCTTTGGCAGTGCCTTCAGAATTGAAAGCGAAGGAAAGTTTGTGTTGGCTGCTTTTTTTGAGGTGACTTCACTATCTACAGCAGGGGGCAGTGGATCACTTTTTGCTTTTTTTTGGGTGGAATCGCTCATGTTCTTACTCGCCGTGCACGTTCTCTCTAATTGTTTGCGATCTTCCGTGGAAGTTACGCATGTTGTATCTGTAG
>JAAEMV010000411.1 GCA_024225195.1 Planctomycetaceae bacterium
AACATGGCTTCCACATCATCCAACAGACGATACACATCGACGTTTTGTTCGCTGAACACGGTGCGGCCGGCCTCGATTTTCGACATGTCCAGTATGTCGTTGATCAGATTCAGCAGATGTTCCCCGCTGCGGCGGATGATGGCCAAATGCTCTTTATCTTCGGGTGGCATGACCGGCCTGCGATCCAGCACCTGGGCAAATCCGAGAATGGCATTCATCGGCGTGCGGAGTTCGTGACTCATGTTGGCGAGAAAAGCGCTTTTGGCCTGGTTAGCGGCTTCGGCCTCGCGTTGTGCTTCCAAGGCAGCTTCTTTGGCAACCAACAAGGCTTTTTCTGCCTGCCGACGCTCCAGTTCGCCGCCAGCTCGCACGGCCACCATTTTCAGGATTGACTCCGCCAGTTTAGAATTTGACAAAGGTTTTCGTCCTATGATTGCGATCAGGCCATTGGGTTGCCCTTTGGAATCCCATAGAGTCACACCGACATAACTCTCGGCCATCATTTCCTGCAGCACCTCATCCAACGGGTACAGCCCTCGCACGTCGCGCGGAAAACAGCATACGGTTTTGCCCACGACATCGCCACAAGGAGTATCTTGTAAGGCGTATGAGATGTTATCCTCAAATTGACCGTCAAAGTAAACAGCCACCGTCTGGGCCATCAGTCCATCCGGTTCCAAGCGATCAATGCACACAAAATCCATGTTCAATTTCTCGGCCAGGAAAAGAGCCAGGCTTTCGAAGAAATCATCGTTCCGGCTGCCACATTCCATTAAAAACAATTGGCATTCTTCCATCCGCTTACGCTCGGTGATGTCGAAATACGTGACGACCACGCCGTATTTTTCCAGAGGGATTGGGGCGGTAGTAACGTTAATCCAGGTGATTTCTCCGTTACTTTTTACGATTCCCATTTCTGCATCCGAAACGATCCGATTTTCTTCCAGCGCCCTGACACTGGCGTATTCTTCAGGGAGCATGGTAGTCCCATCGACGTTGACAATTTTCCATGCGACGCCGTCAATTGCCCTCTGTTCTTGTTCTTCTTTCGAAATGCCCAGAAGCTTTTCATTGATAA
>JAAEMV010000412.1 GCA_024225195.1 Planctomycetaceae bacterium
CAATGGCTTCAACCTATTCGCCATACGCTCGGAGCGGTATATCTTGCGACCCATCAATATGTCCAAGCAGAACAATGCTATCGTGAAGATTTAGCAAAATGGCCCAACAATGGCTGGTCTTGACTCGGTCTTTCCAAAGCATTGCGAGGGCTCGGGAAAACGCAGGCCGCGGATGAGACACTCGCCAAGTTTAACCGAAACTGGGAGAAGGCTGATTCCCCACTCTCGACAAGTTGCAAATGCCTAAAACTGGAATAACGGACAAGGTCGCACCACAGCTTGAGGAAATAAATCCAAACGAAACGAAGCAATCGTGCATTAATCCAAAACCATGGTTCGCCAGTTTCATGGCGTCAGTCGTCGCCTGGAACCCTCGAAAATAACCCGTTCTTAAACAAGCGATGAAGGAAAACAAGCACCACTTTTCAGGAAAGTGGTTTCACAATATTCGGATGCTAGATTCTGTGATCCACTAAAGAAAAACTTGCAATCCGTGCACTCCAAAATTTTTGGTAGCAGGCATAGCGATGTAAACGCCGTACCTAAACAACCGTTCAAGTAAAATATTGTGCGGCGGTACAGTGAGTAGTCCAGTCTCCATAAACCCTGACGGCCTAGGTAGAAATACAAAAAGTCGCTTAATTCGTTTCCCGAAGCAAACTACGGTTTCTCTTCCGCGGATTTGCTATAACTC
>JAAEMV010000413.1 GCA_024225195.1 Planctomycetaceae bacterium
CGAGACCGTAGTGCCGGAAACGCGAGTCATCATGGCAAGGTTGCGGCAGAGATCACGGAAATAAGCCATGGTAGCTTTGAAAGCTTTGCCGTTGTAACCAGCGGACACGATGATGCGGGGAAAAACGTTGTCAGTCGTACCATAGATCGACCTACGCATATCCGCACTAGGTGCGATATCAACGTAATGACCCATGCGAAAATGGCACTTGACTTCCGCAGTACAGTCGAAAGCAGACTCGGCAGCTTCGACGATTGCACAAACGTCGTCAGTCGTATGCGGGACGTACTGCTTTGAAACAGAGCGGTCGGTAGCGACCTGCTGGTTATCAGAGCGGAACAAACCGTAGAACGGTGTCGCCATATTGTCGGGACCAGCTAACGGGAACTTGTCAACAGAAAAGTTGAAAGTGTCGCGGACGATTTGGGAAGCTTTGGAGGGGGTAGTTGCATTGTTCATATTAAGAACCTTTCGAAAAAAACTAAAACAGGCGAAGTTGCCTTACACACTAAGTATACCATATATATCGTCATTGTCAAGTAATATCCTTAACTATATATCAAAATAACGTAAGGGTATCTTATTATTTATTGGCACGCTATTTGCACTAGGTAATCGTCGTAAGTCGTTGGTATCAAAGGACTTACGTCGAGCGCGGCCCGGCGCGCAAGCCCTAACCCCTTACGGGGCAAGGACTTACGTCAAACAGTTTAGGTTACGGCGCGAAGTTTACAGCAGCCAGAACCCAGAAACTTAGGAAGATGATCACTATCATTATATTTTTTCCACTTTTTTGGCCTTTTTCGAATAAGAGTGCTTGACATTGTTTTTACGAAGTAGTTTCAGAGCATCGGACGCCTCGCTTCCTTTGGGTTGGGTTCCATGGACTAGTAAAGCAAAAGAGTTATTCTTGTTTGAA
>JAAEMV010000414.1 GCA_024225195.1 Planctomycetaceae bacterium
GACGCGTTTACTACTTTGCTGAAAACCAATATTTCCAAACGCTCATGGAGACTGGGATAATAGGTTTGCTTCTGCTGCTTTCCGCCATCTTGATTTTAGCGATGTGTCTTCGATTCCTCGTGAACCACGGCAACTCACCCAAAACTGCCTCCGTTTGTGTCCTGGGTATTTTTCTTGTGCCAAGTCAAATGGTAGCGGCATTCTTTGACTTCGGATGGTTCATTCCTGCCAACACCATTTTGTTGGCAACCACAAGTGGATTTATTGCAGGCCAAACTCACGCCTTAGCCGAACGCTTAAAAAACCGTTCCTTCTTCCGCTTTGGTCTACCCAGATGGGCCGCATTTGGATTGATGCTCCTAATTTTCTCGATCGCTCTACTTTCCCTGATTTCATCCTGGAACTACGCAGCCATGGAAAGGAACCTAGGCGAAACTCCTCAAACAGAGAATTACGACACAATGAGCTTGGAAAAAGTGGATACTCGAATTGAAGGACTAAAACAAGCGCTCCAAAAAGTACCTGAAGCCAATGGCCTGTTACGTCTCGCCGAACTCTACCTTTATCGCTATCGCATTCAGTTATTTAATGCGTTCTTGGATAATGGCGATTCCATTTACGATGACAAAGAAGCCAAGAAAAAAATCTGGAACTACTCCACGGGCATCGATCGGCTGCATCGGCTTGTTTACCAAGCTTGGCTCGCGGAGGACGAGGGTGCTATCAGAAAACTGATCCGCGACCCACTGATTCGTGAGAATATCTTGCCAGCCGCTTATTACCTCGAGCTTTCGCGTGCTCGATCGCCGCTCAATCCCGCAGTTCACGTCCTGTTAGGGCAAACGCATACCGTTTCACCGACTCGTGATGCGGAACTTCCGCACCTTCAACGAGCCTCGGAGTTGGCGCCCGCCAATGCCACAATTGCTTTCGTCTGCGGGATCCTGAACCTGCAGGCCGGTCGAGATGAGGCAGCCTGCGAAAATCTGAAAAAGTGCTTGCAGATAAGTCCTCGAAATTATCGAAAGGTTGTCTCGGTGTCCCTGGCCTACCTCCCGGCGGACCGAATTGCAAACGAAATCCTCCCGGATAACGTACAGTTACTTTACAACTTCGCAGAAAACCAGATGGCGTCAAAATCGCTGGAACCCCGAAGACCGGAACTCTACAGAAGAATCGTGGCACTTCTTGAGGAGAGTCAGAATAGGGACAGAAAATCCTTGGTAATAAAGTCCGAAGTACAAGAAAACCTCGGTGATTTGCAGGGAGCCATTAAAACCCAGCAGTTGCTAGTTAACAATTTCCGTAATATTGTGGGGTTCAAATATCGTTTGACGAACTTGATATTCAAGCGTTGCGAAGAAATCATGGAAAGACCGGAAGCTTCGCAAAATTGGCGAGAGGAACTTGAAGAGAGAATCGACCAGGCAAAAGAAGCGTTGGATAACCTTAAACGAAAAGACAAAAACAAAGAGTACCAAGCCGAAATTAGAAAAGCCTTATTACGACACAAACAAATCACCGAAAAGGCACGGCAAGCAGGACTCAACAAATAGCATATCAAAGATAGGGTATGCGATCATCAATCTCCGTACTTTGACCATCCCCGTGACTAACACTGGGGGTCGGTAAGACACAAATCCAGAAATACCACGCACACGTCTAATGCTTGAACTTTCACCAATTACCGCATCGATTTTGGCAGCGATTATTGCCCTCTGCTTAGGGTTACTGATCGTGC
>JAAEMV010000415.1 GCA_024225195.1 Planctomycetaceae bacterium
AGCGTAAGGGTCACTCGGATTCGCTGCGCGATAGCCATTGGCATCTAGTTCGCCAATCTTGTTTACCGGCAGAAGTAATTGGTCTGAGTTAAGTTTTAAACCATCCAAAACTTCCTCTGGAAAGGGGATGCTTCGTTCCTGACTGAAAAGTTCAATCGAAGATGCGTCGTGACGATCAAGAAGTACCTTGGCTACAGAGTTTGCAAGCAAGTCTATTCTTTCTGAAGATCTCCGGTGGTAGCGAAGTTCAAGTTGGCGATCCAATTTCAATTGCCTTAATTGGTTTGTCCGATTTTCTGACGCCAACCTTGCCGCTTGCTGTTCGTAATCTCGCTGTCGATTTTTTAAAAAATTAGGATCTGCTTGGCTCGCGTGTTCTACAAAGAGCGTTTCACTGAGCATGAACCAGCGATGATAAAGCAGGCGAGGTTGTTGGTTTTGACGGTCCGGGAAAAACCCCTCAAATTTTGAGCCGTCATTTTTTACGCCCCGAAATACGAGGCGGTGCGTTGGCCCCGGGTCGGGACCGAAAAAACGGTAGCCATGGCCTAGGAATAAGATGCGATGCAAAGGGGCAAGTTTTCTTGCGATCGGATCGCTGAAATATTTTGAGGCAATGGGATTCGAAAGTGGGCCAATTACGACAACGAACAAATAGATCAGGATTGCAACCGTGGCTATCGTTCGTGCGACCGGTTTCCACTGGAGCGGTGGGTCGGTGGTCGCTGATGGGGCGGAGGGTTCGAGAGATACCTGCCCAGGCTCAGATCGGCTGGATGGCTGCTTAGATTTCGTTTTTCGTTTGCGATTTGCCATTACCAACGCGAGCTTACAGTTAATTCTACATCGGTGAATATCTGTCGGAGATCGACCCCTTACCTTAGTCTAGGTTATGAATCAGTGGGAGCAAATTTAGGCTAGGATTGCGCGAGAGGTTCTGAGGATATCTCTCAATAAAAAGAACAAACCACCAAAAAATTTGGTGGTTTGTTCTAAATAATGCTTGGGTAGTTGTGGTTCGCTAGTTCGTAGCGACCTGCGATGCTAATGAAGCATCGTCATTGAACGAAAACGAATGCGATTTACCCGCGAAAAGCTCAACGGTCTTTTCTTGTGTAATTGTCTCACCGTTGCGCTCGAATTTGACTTGGATTTTATAATCTTTCCAAGTCTTGCCCGAAGGAAGGCGGTTGGTTGTGAAGGTTCTCAAATTACCACTTTTTTCAGTCTTGCTACCGCAAAGGGTGACGACCGCATCCGCAGGTACCTCTAGCTGAAGCGTCGTTGCAATCGCGGTCTTTCGGGGAGCGGTTGTCTCAAAATCAAACCGAATGGTTTCGTTCTTACCTGGTGTTAGTTTGACCAATTTAGTCTTGATCGTCTCGATACCATTTCGATTAATTACTGCTTTCACACTGTAACGATGCTCTTTGCCGATTTCCAAATTAGTAGAACGATAACTACGAGCTGATCCTTCTGTTTTTGTTAATCGATCGTTAATGAAAACTTTTGCGTCTTGAGGTAAATTCACGTTTAAAATCGAGGAACCCACCGCTGGTTTTTCGCTTGGATTAGCGTTCGCCCCATTGGGTTGGGGGGAGCTACCTGGAGTAGGTTGCGCCGCAGGACCTGGATTGTCGAGCATTGAGTTGATCGAACCACCGTTGGGAATCCGTGGTGAGTTTTCAGGAGACTGTTCCAAAATTGAATTGGGGCCGAGAGAGCCAGACATAGGCTCGCCATAGGGAGTCATCATTGAGAGGCTTCCTGCTCCAGCATCCCAACCACCGCAACAACCGTAATTGGGAGTTCCCCACATTCCGATCGGTGCACGGTAAAAACCTCCACAGCACCCACCGCTGGAGTGGTGACCAATGTTGGAAATGCGATAGCCAATGCGGCCAAGGACGTTTCTTACGGGTGTTCGGTAGACACGCTGTGCCCCGCCGGAACTTCCACCGCTGCATGCAAAGCTTCCGGTTGAACCGTAAGCATTTGTGGTGCCGCCCCAACCACCGCTGTTAGCCAATGCATCACTTGTCGTGATTGCAGAAAGACTAAGTGAGAGGGCTGCGATTATTGCTAAGCCCTTCAAGGAATTGAACCTAGTCATCGTTATGTTTTGCTCCGAAGAATTCTCGTCATGATGAAGAAATTGAAACGCTCCGGGCGCTCGTGAACACGAAGATACGCCAAGAAATACGCTAATCCCTGCAATCTTCAGGATAACAGGCGATTCTGCTAATTCAAGTCATTTGGGGTGTTTTGGCTGGTTGGGTTCAGTTTCTGGTGTGAAATCCACGGTTTAGAGGTGGATTTGCCAGAAATCCAAGTGCGGCTCGATTCTGTTCCCCTGGCAGATCGGTGATTTGTTCAACAATGGGTGGTCGCCGCGTAGTTGCCGGTTGGTTGTGGGCGGGGGTAGCCAAGCAAAGCGACAGAAAGCTTCCCTGTTATTTTTTGACGGCTTCGACTGTAACATTGTCGAATCGGGCAGTACCGGTTGCGCCCCAAAGGCCGATTCGCACAATCCCTTCTCGTGCTGAACGCGGGATGCGAATGACTCTCGATTGGGTAAACCAGTCTTTCGATCCTTTGTGAGCCCCTAAAGAAAACATACCTAATTCTTGGCGATCTTCGTCGTAGAACGAAATTACAGCGGTCGGCAGATCGTTTTGCCGCGGGCCGACGACAACGTTTTCACAGGAGAAGGATGCCGAAAATTTGACGAGTGGAACTTTTCGTCCGTCGCATGCGAAAGCCTGCATCACTTGGGCAAGTTGTCCAGGAACATTATTTTTGAATTGCACAAAGTTGTTAACGCCTTCTTCAGCGCCTCCTTTTTCGAGCGTTAGTTGGCGTTGGTAATACCATCCTTGGGCGAATCCTTTTTCATCGAGTCCTTCCTCGAAACCTGAATTGATTAGTTGCGGCTTAGCTGGATCGGGGAGAATCTTACGATTGTCTTCGGCTGCGCCGGTCATGGGAACAAATAATGTCGGACGCAATGCGAAGCGCTTCATTTCTCCGTCAGTTTTCTTCATCAGGAACAGCGTCTGTTGATGCCGTTCGCCCATCGGAACGATAATGATTCCGCCTTCGACAAGTTGATCAACAAGCGGTTGGGGGATTGCTTCGGGTGAACAAGTCACAATGATTTTGTCAAAGGGAGCGTGTTCTTTCCAGCCTTTGTAGCCATCGCCAATCTTGGTAAAGACGTTATCGTATTTGAGTTTTTTCAAAACCTTTTCAGCAGATTTTCCCAGTTTTTCCACGATTTCAATCGAATAGACTTCCTTTACCAGCGGGCTCAAGATCGCGGCTTGATAACCACTTCCCGTGCCAATTTCAAGGACTTTGTCAGTGGGTTGAGGATCCAATTCCTGCGTCATGTAGGCCACAATGAACGGCGAAGAAATTGTCTGACTTTTGCCAATGGGTACACCCGCATCGAGGTAGGACTGAGTCTTTCGGATCTTTTTAGGAACGAATTCATGGCGGGGAGTTGCCCTCATGGTTTTCAAAACACGTTCGTCAGAAATCCCGGCGCCGATAACGGCAACCTCAACCATTGCGTTTCTGAGTTTTTCGAACTCAGCCTCAGTCTGAGGCATAACTGCTAAACCTGAGGTTGCTTGTGAGGTCACTGCTGCGAACAGTAAGCAACAGATCGAAAATTTGAGATAGCTCATATGCATGGTTCAAACCTGATCAAACTAGTGTCGGTGGCTAAAAGGCATTGTGTTTTGAAATCGCGGCCAACGAAGTAACAATTAACACGACCGCAGGCTATTATAAGCAGGTTGTTTTGATCAAGCCGAGTTTTGATCACCGATAGAGGCAATCTGATGTGACTTTAGGATGATTAACCGCTGAGAATAGCTAAATCGAGTTATAATTGGGTATAGGAGCGGTAATGGCAGAAAGTATGGCAAAGAAAGAAACGCAACAAGACACTGAGGGGGTTCCTCGGTCGTCCAACCCATTGCCGTTTGTTTTGCCACTGGTCGTTTTTTTGATCATTGCCAGTCGATACCCTGATTTTGCATCCGAAGAAGAGCCTGACCTGATCCTGACGTCGACCTATTGGTATGTCGGTATGATTGCTTTGCAGGTGGTGTTGGCAGTCGGTTTATTGGTCTATTTTCGGAAGATTTATCGAGAGCATTTTCCTTTTCGAGTCTCTTTATTGTCCGTCGTGGTTGGGGCTATCGGCGTTGTGGTTTGGATCGGTATTTGCAGCCTACAGATTGAGCCAAAAATTTTCGGGTTAATGGGCTTTGATTTTAGTCGGCCTTCGTTTGATCCGTTTACACTTCAGGATTCGGGGGTTTTAGCAGCGTTTCTTTTTTTCCGAATCGTACTGCTGGCCATTATCGTTCCATTGATTGAAGAACTGTTTTTGCGAGGCTGGTTTATTAGGTGGGTTGAGGACCCGGAATGGGAAAATCTTTCCCTTCAAGGTTTGTCGTGGAAGGCGTTGCTGGCCGCAAGTGCGTACGGTGTCTTGACGCATCCAAGCGAGGCCATCGCAGCTTTTGCATGGTTTGGTTTGGTAAGCTGGTTAATGAATAAGACGGGCAGTCTCTGGGACTGTGTTGTCGCTCATGCCGTGACCAATCTGTTGCTCGGCATTTACGTATTAGTTTACGCTCAATGGCATCTGTGGTAGCTCACGAATCAAATAGCAGGTGATTCGTTAAGAGAACGTTGCTTTCTGGTTGAACGAAGGGAGTTCTAAATCGGGTTGGCTCGCGGGCACAGGATCGTTGCTTGACGGCGAACTTCGGGAATTCGAAAATTCTAGGCCATTGCTTTTAATGTTGTTGATGATGCCGGCTAGAAAAAAGACCAGCGTTTGGTTCATCGGTACGATTGAGACGTCATGAAACATTCCTGAAATAAAATAATGTGCAAGGATGACCAGGGAGAGTAGTCCGAATTGCCGCGGCCAGAGGTCTAGAGATTGGTCCCGCCAAACGGACCAACTCGCGTAGACAATCACAGCCAACACCCAAAGCAAAGTGATCAGCCCAACTAATCCAGTTTCAACGAGATGGGCCAAGAAGACATTGTGCTGGTAGAACGGTTGAGCGAGTGAAAGCGGTTGTCCAGAATAGGGATCTTGAAGGTAAGGTCGCTTTGCGATTGTGTACTGACCAAATCCGCAGCCTAGGAGCGGGCGATCCTGAAACATGTCAACCGCGATGGTTAAGAAAAGCTCTCGCAGTTGAGCCGATTGCTCCATGTCCGCAACGGTAACATATTTGTCTCTTTTAAATGCCCAGATTTTGTCTGAAATAAAAGGGAAGGCAATAATGGCAATGATGGTTGTGGCAAGGACGAGGGCTCCTCGTTGTTTGCGGGATGCCGGCAACCAGGTAAAGATCCCTGCACCTACGATGAATCCAAGCCACACACTTCGGGTGAGTGTGGCGAAACAGCCCGCGGATAACAAACCTCCTACTAATAGTAAACCAAACTTGCCGACTCGATTTAATCTTGGCCACCACATCCAGCAACAACCCAGGCAAACCGACAGGAAAATTCCATTGGAGACGGGATTAAGAAACGGACCGCGGCCGCGCCCAAAAAATTCTGACTCTTCGGAAGTTACGATGTAGCGGGGGAAAATAACTGCATAAAATTCTGCGATTTCGGCCAAAGCAATTAGGGCTAGATAAACCCCAAACCCGCCGAGCACGAAAGCAATGACTCGAAGGTCTCCAATTTTGGTTTTGTAGCTGCGGGCTAAAAAATAGACGACTACTGGTAGGAGGTTGAAAAACAGTAAACGGGACAGTGGAGACTTATCCATGGCTCGCCAGTCATGGGAAAGCGTATTCAATGTTAAACAAACAATCCAAACGAAAATTGCTACGTCCATCGAATTAAAATTTGGTAAGTCCTCGCGACCTTTTAGCCACCTCCACCCGAACATGGCGATTGCGGCGAGTAGAAGCAAACGGTCCAGCGTAATAGGAATTGGGCCGAAAGGTGCGTGAAAGAAATCGTGCCCGAAGACAGATCCAGCGATTACAACGCCCAGTAAGAGTGCCGGCATAGTCGACATCGGAATTTGCGGATTCATGCGATACCAGGCGCATCCACAGACAATTAAAATGGGAATCAGGATGATAAGAATCAGATCCATCGAGGCAAATCATCCTGGTTTACTGAACGATGAATAAAAGATCTTGCTCAAGGTTTCCTGTTTTCTGCCCGTTGAGATCTTCGATCTCCATCTGCAGTCGATAGTTGCCAGGTTCCAATTCGTTTAGTTTGATTTTGAAATAAAGATAGAAATCGCGTCGCCGTTGAGGGGCATTATCTTCGATGATGGGAAACTCGCCTGATTGGACCTGTTGGCCGTCCCCGTTTTCAATTTGATAACTTCCCTGAAATCGAGATTGCACAACTCTTTTCGAATCAATTTCTAGGTCTTTGGATTCGTAATTTTCAACTTCACAATAGACCAGGATGGGTTGTCCCGGTTTAAATATGTTTTCAGGGAAGGACTTGTGTTTCCCAAAGCCTGTGATTTCGAAGCAGATGGCCCCGCTCTTGATTTGCAGCTCGGCGATGGATTCGAGACGGCTCATTGCCTTTCTTAGATTGCCGAGCGTTGCATCGGCAGCCTTGCCAGTTACTTCTTTGCCACCTCCTTGTGTCATCATTTCGATAGCTTCAAGCTGATGTTCCCAGTATTTTTTTTCTTCCACCGTAATCGAAGTCAGCGTACCGTCATTGGCGAGCTGATGACGCAAAAATTCGAAAAGTTGAAGATTGACCTCCAACGCATTGCGCCGGTTAGAATCCGTCTCGAGGTCAAGTTGGCTCTTTAGTTTTTGGATCGAAACTTCAAGCTGACTTTTTTCATCAATCGGCAGTGGCAAGGAAGTTTTAGGATTGGAGTCAGTCTTAGATTTTGGGATGAAATCATTGGGATGGCTTTCATCCAGCTTGGTAGTTGGTGATTCTGAATTCGGTGCCGCCGGTGGTCGGAACGCATGTTCGATTTTGGGTTTTTCTAGCTCGAGACGATTTACCAAACGGTTGGGATTTTCGATTGAGTAGAGGACTTATCTAAAGCCACCCCTTCGGACGGAATCGCAGCGTCCATGCGGGGGGAAGTTTTTGACTTAACCTCTGTGTCAGCGATTGGAGTTGCCGGGGCAATTTCGAAAGGTGGCTCAGTGATCACGATAGGAACTTTTGGGGCGATTACCAAATCCTTTGTTTCGCACAAACCGGATTCGCAGTCAGGGCAATCTTCGTTCTGAGTCGTATCAATGGCGAACAGTTTATCCCATCCCTGATCCTCTGAAGTTTTGCTGTTGGGGCAGTTTTCAGAGCATGAAATTTTGTCGCAATTTTCACAGGGCTGCTCGGTCAGAGACGTGAGTTTGTCTGACTGGATACTGTCTGTCGGCTGCGGCGGTTGCTTTTCAAGAGTCTGCTGAGGTAGTGCCCCGAGGCCATTTTTCGTCGTTAGAGACATGGATGGCGAGAGGACTTGAGAGGCCATCGGCTGCAGTTGAGACTTCGGTTGGATTGCCAGCGGCCCCAGAGCTTGGGAGGGGCCGAGAGAGCGTAATGAGTTGAAGTTGTTGTTGCCTGCTTGAGTTGTCTCGCCGGACGGTTTTCTATTGAGTGGTGTCAAAGGGTGTTTGTCTAAGGCGAGTGGCGGTATGGCCGCCAAAGGATTAACTGGCTGGGGGGAAATTAGTTTGGGAGGTTTCTTGAAATTCTGGCAGTCACATTCCAATGAGTGACCGCAATTAATTGGATTAACAGGGACTGGTTGGTCTGATAGTTTTTTCTGAGGTTTTGCAGTTAGCTTGACTGAAATGTCCGTAGATTTTTGGTCGGCGAGGTCAATCGTTTCTCCCTGCTCTTGCGCCGAGTCTGAGTCCTCAGGTTCCTCGTTCTCTGCTGGTAGATCAGTAATTGTGGACGAATCATCCAGCCAAGCCGATTGTTCGCCGAGTAAGTCTTCCGTAATCGTTGTCTGCCCCAACTTAGCGCAGCCGATGCTCGTGCTAAGCAAGATCAGAATCAAAAGCCATTGATATTTCATTTTGCTATTTGCCAAAATGGGTTTTGGTCGTCAAAACCGGAAGGAGAATGGATGCCAGCCACTCAAATTAAAAACGGAGAGTGGTTCTATAATCGCGGGGATATTAGAGAAATCTTTCAATCCGCTCAAGGCAGCAATCGGGTTAGCCAGCGGCTTTCTTGCTGGCATACTGGGAGGGATGGGGCGGTTTGGAGTGTTTGCTTGGACTCGATTTTGCGGGCTGAAAATGAGGGGAGAGGCAAGCGATAGATTTGGAAATCTCTCGGGAAAATATGGCTTGAGCGAGCAAAATTCGCGAATGGAATTAGGGTTGCCGTGGCGGGAGGGCTTCTTTTTCACTACGGTTGAGGAGTGTTCACCGCGAGTCTGGTTATCTGGCTTCCCCTACATGGAAGTTTGTTGGCCCCTAGTGTCGCTCAGGTCACTGATTTTGCAATTGCTAAGCAGCGTTGGGGCCAAGCTCTTTGGCCATCCGAACGAATAATTTTTCTAGGACTAGCCGCCCACGATCTTCTTTAGAGTGAGTGTTTTTTAGCTGCATGTCAGCTTCGAGCAACCAGTCAAGCATCAGCTCAGCTCGTTTTCTTCCCAGTTGTCTAATTCGCGTCTGGGCGGTCTCAATTTCTCCACCCCAACTTCGAAATCCAGCTTGCCGAACTGCCGAAGCCAAGTCTGGTTTCTTTTTTTGACGCATTTGCCGCATGACGATTTCGGACGTGGTTGAATAGCGTCGTAATGACCAAGAGAGTTGCCCGAATAAGCCGAGTGGATGTTCGCCACTTCTGAGCAGTTGGTCAAGCAAGGTGACTGCGCGCTTGGCGTCACCGTCTGCTGCAGCATCTACAGCATCCCACATAGTTCGCGCCCGCCAGCCCCCAACCACCTTTTTAATTGTTTCCTGGCTTACCTTACCTTTGCTGTCTGCAAAGAGAGATAATTTCTGGAGTTCTTGATCCATGCGCCCAAACTCATTGCTGGTCAGGTCAACTAACATCTGACCGCCCATTTTAGGCAGCGTGAACTCATATTCATCTTTGGCTCGTTGGATTAGCCACTGAATGATTCGGGGTTCATCGGCTGTCTTACTCTTGGCGCTGGTTTTGGGAGGGTCGCAGCGAACTTGGAACCCTACTTTGTCAATTAGCTTGTAGAGTTTGGTGTTACTCGCCCAGGTATTAACGATGAGTACGAGTAACCCTGATCCTTTGCCTTGGGATATATAGTCATGAATGCGGTCTCTATTCTCGGTGACGAATTTATCAGCATCGTCTACTAAGACAATCTTGGGACTGTTCCCACCGAAAAGACTGCGGGTTGAAAGTTCGTCATGGACGTCTGGCCAAATGGATGGCCAGGAAGCGTGGTTGGAGTCGTATTCCGATGGAACGAAATCTTCGTCGCCTCCGATGGCTTCTGTGATATGCTTTACGGCTAATTTTTTTAAAAACCGTTCGCTTCCGAAGATCGCGCAGGCTCCTGCGAGGTCCTGTAATGACGATTTTTCGAGGAACTCGAAAACGTGATGGGTGCCATTCATATAATTCGTTTTGAACTATCTATTATTTTGAGGACGGGTGAATAAGGAAAATGCAAAGACGATTGCAATCGCCGCTAGACCGGTAAGCAACGTGACTATTCCGGTGGAAAGGTTGAAGTCAAGTGCTTGGATTCCCCATGCGGCAAGACCGGCGATCCCAACGGCAGTCAACGCTTCACCTGCGATCACGCCGGAGGAAAATAGAACGCCCCGGTGAAGCGTTTCTTCGTGGTCCTTTTCAGGAATATTGCGGGAGTAGAAGTAAGCTATCAATCCGCCGATTAAGATAGGCGTCGCCAGTCCAAAAGGGAGGTACATGCCAACGGCGATCGGCATCAGATGGGCTCGGAATTTGAATTTTTGTCTTTTCAAGTATTCGTCAATCATCAGGATGACGATCCCCAGTCCTGCCCCGATGCCAATGAGTTTCCAAGGCAGTTCGCCTTTACCTGAAAAACCTTCAGCAAGACTTGCAAACAGGCCGGCCTGTGGTGCGGAAAGCTCTTTGCCGCCGATTCCTCCGGGGGTGTTTTCATGCAAAAGAGTTAAAATGGGAGCCATGACGAATGCAGCGACGAAGACCCCAAGGATCTGCATGATTTGTTGACGAAAAGGAGAGGCGCCCACGATGGAGCCAGTTTTTAAATCATTGCAAACATCGCCACTGGTGCAAGCCACGCAGCACACGATCGCGGCAATTCCGAGGGTTGCCACGGCTGCCTCGGCACCGGTGTAGTTAAACAAATAGAGTAATCCACCCGCGACCAAAACAGCTGTGATGGTCATTCCCGAAACGGGGCTGTTTGAGTTTCCAACAAGTCCGACGATGTAGCTTGCCACGGCGGTGAAAAAGAAGCCCATGACCAGCATCACGGTTGTGGAGAGTAATGTGATGCCCGCGTTATTAGTGAATGAGAAATTGACAACGGCCAGTAGCGTTAGGCAAATACCTCCAAGCGCTAGAATTGCCCAAGAAGGGATATCTCGTTGTGATAGATTTTCAGTGGTTTCATTCTTTTTTTGAAATCCATGCCAAAGATTTAAGACGGCAGCGAGGAGGCCTTTTCGGACGGCGATCAAGGCGCTAAACCCTCCAACCACCATTGCACCGACACCCACGTATCGCATCTGGGTGCTCCAGATACCATAGGCTTGATCGACAGGATTTCCATCGGCTAAGCCTCCGCCAAGTAATGGGATTCCAATCAGCCACGCCAGTGCGCCGCCAATGAAAATTAGAATGGCAACGTTGAGTCGAACAATAAAACCGACGGCAATTAACATCGGCGAAATATCACCGCCAAAATAAAGAACTCGCGAATTAACGACGGTCGCCGTTTCAAGGCTCCCGTTGATCAGTGAGAAAAATCCACCGACGACCTTCACGAGCGCCCCTAAAATGCCACCAAAAATCAGGCTGCGTCCTGCACTTGCGTCACTCTCTTGTCCGCCTGCATTAAGAACGGCCGCACAGGCGATACCTTCCGGGTATTTTAAATCGTCATTGTTAACTACAAAAACTCGACGCATCGGAATCATGAATAAGATGCCCAGCATTCCTCCAGTGAATGCAACGAGCGTGATTGTCCAGTAGTCAAAAGATTCCCAGTGGCCGATTAAAATCATGGCCGGCATCGTGAAAATAATACCAGCGGCCAGAGATTCACCCGCCGAGGCGCAGGTTTGAACTTGATTGGCTTCGAGAATGCTGGGTTTGCGAAACAGGTATCGAAATAGCAGCATTGACATAACCGCTGCCGGGATCGAAGCCGATACCGTCATCCCGGCTTTGAGGCCAACGTACACATTCGCCGCTCCCATCACGACTGAGAGGATGATTCCCAGCACGATGACGCGGAGGGTAATTTCGGGGAGCGGCGTCTTCGGAGGCTCAGCGGCGGTAGGTGGTGTTGTATTCGACATGGTTTGAATCCATTTCGTTTCTGGAAAGCTTTTAACAGCATAAGCCGTTTTTGTTTCAATATCGACTCCCTAGTTAAGGGAGGGCTGGGAAATGCGTCTGTCCCCTGCCCTGCCAGACAAAATGGAGCGTTTTCATCTGGAATGGTAGTCAATAATTGGTGGTAATTGTCCGGTCGGCGAACGCAGGCGGCATTTAATGGCCCAGCGTTTTATAGAGTGGTTTCAGCGCCGGCAAAATTCGAAGTGCATTTTCGAAGTAGATTTTTTTCAAAACGTCATCAGGTAAACCAATCCCATAAATTCTCCACATTCCTTGCGGTGGTGGAGATTTTTCACTGTAGGGGAAGTATTCATCATAGGTTTCAAGAAACCGCCAATAGTAACTCAACCTAAGATTGGGCCAGGGCCCATCGGTGGCAAAAAGAATCCGGTCTTGGTATTGGATAAAGAACTTCCGGGCTGTGTAGGGTTGGCGGCCGAGTTCGTTGATGCGGGATGCAAATCCGATCATCAGATTCGGATATTTCTGGAGCCAGCCACCAAGCTGTTTCAAATCTTCACTGCTATTCGCACAATGCGCTCCGATGAAGATAGTCTCTGGATGTCGCTCAAGTATTCGATTGCGAGCCGATAATAGTTCCTGTCGATCAGGGAACGCATCCCCGTAAAAACTCCAATCTGGATGGCGGCTGAGTTCCTCCCAGCGTTCGTTGTTCCCATCTATCGGTTTGAAGAATGCAATTGGGTCGGCCACATGCATGATCACCGGAAGCCCCAGTTTGCCACAGGCCTCCCAGATTGGATCAAATTTCCGATCGTCAATTTTAATCAGTGAGCCAGTTTTATCTTTGTAGGTGAGCCCGAATGATTTAAAAAATTTAAGGCCTAAAATTCCTTTGGTTTTGGCTGCGCGTAATTGCTCAACACAGGTTCGAACGAATCCCGGTTGGTTGCAGGCCCAGTTCGCCGGGTCTTCCCCGCCTCCACCTTTAAAGTCAATGTGGGCAAAAGCAACAACGGCGTTCGCCCCATTGTCATGGATGAAATCTAAGTGGTCCTCTTCACTGCCGAGCACCGCATCGAGACTAATTGAAATCGCAATCTGGTTGTCAGACATTTGAGTTAAGTAAGTCTGAAATGTTTCACGGTTACCCTTGAGTCGTATTCCAAAATGCGAATGGATATCGATTACGGGGTATTTCGCTTGGGTGAGTTTCGTAAAGGGAACAACGAGACTGGGAGTCGGGTCGAAAGAGGAGAGTGTGGCTGGTTTGGCTGTTGTGTCTTGTGTTGGGGGAGACTGCGCATAAGCCGCGTTTGCAGGAGTGGTGAGCAGAAGGAGGGTCAGTAAACCAAAGACACGGAATGGTCTGCATCTAATGAGAAACGACATGATTTGGCCTGCCAGTTAGTAAAACCGTTGAGAAGAATGACAGGATATCGTGTTTTTGATCTGCCTTAAAGCGGCTCAAACGTCAGTTCTTGGGCGGTGGAATTCCAAGCCGCTTTCACGAGTGCACTGATGAGAGAACGAAAAATTGGGCAGCCGTAGATTTTAATCGCTGCCGACAACGGAAACCCCGCTGATGGTTCCGCTGGGGACGAGTCCTGAGATATCAATGGGCTGTTGTAGCAGGTGAGATCCGGTGTTTCCGGCCTTGTCTCGGGCCTCGATCATCAAAAATATTTTCTGCGGCACCTCGGTTCCAGGTTTCCACAGATGGCGGCCTTCGTTGCTGAGGTTTTCGTCAATCATAATCCAAGGCCCATTGATGGTGCTGCTGTAGGCGAGCGTGATTGGTCGAAGAGTGAGTTCCGAATCGCTGACGGAATAGTTAATGACCAGTTGGCCTGCCTCACGACCGCGCCCGTACGGAACCGAGTTGATTCTTGTTTGTGGTTTCTGAGTGTCAACGGTAATCCAGATATCAGCAGGGTCGCCAGTAGAAGGTCCCGTGCCAGTTAAGCCATCTTTTGAGTGGACAACGATTCGAAAACCGTAGGTACCATCTTGCTCGACGGACACTGGGAATGGACTCCGGCTATCGGGATCACTTGCCCAGGATTTCCACTGCACTCCATCTTGGGTTCCCCATAAAATTACCCGATCGACACCTGATGGATCGATTGCGTCGATTGCATATTTCAGGTCAAACCGCATCGAACCAATCACCTGGTCTTCCGTGTCCATCTTTGGTTTCTTGGTGATCACGGAGGATGAGTTTGATTGCCAGCTTGAGATGGCTTTCGGAGCGGGTTGGACTACCTGCGGGTTTTCCCAATCACCGACACCGGCTGGTTTCAAGGTTGTCGTGAGATTTTCAGTTCCCGGAGGAAGTTCGGGAAGTGGTTGGGTCGAGTACTGCCCGTCAGAGGGAGGGGACGTGGGTGATTGATTGGAAACCGCGGGAACTAAAGTCGGCGCCGTGATGGGGCGTTCAGTCTTTTGGCGGGGACCGCGGTATTGGTTCGTGGCACCCATCGTAGAAGATTCGCCGATAAACATACCTTTCGAGATCTTTGTTGTACTCGCAGTGGGAGGCACATCGAGCGGTGGTCTTGCGAGGAGTTGTCGAGGAGCAGCTTGTGGGGGGAATTGGGAGTTCAGTGGGAAGCTTTGCGGAAGCGCCGTCGCTACATTCGTTTGATTTTTAGAGAATTCTCGTTTGGTTTTACTTTCCCAAACAATCGAATCTGGCTGCTCCGCCCCAATTGTTGGAGACGCAACGGTGTCCTGAGTGGCCGCTGGCGAAAGGAACGATCTGGGAGCTGGTTGCATCGTTTTTTTGGCGACTTTTATTTCTGAGCTGACACTCCCAAAGTGTTCCTGCGGTGAACGAAACTGAGTAGTCGCATAGTTGTTTTGGGGTGCCGTCTGCCGAGGAACGCTGGGCTGTTGTGAGTTTGCGATCGCGATATCTCGCGATGTCTGTGGCTGGTCGGTGATTTGAGCAGTTGACTCAGAGCTGTGCCGCCATGCTGCCTGTTGA
>JAAEMV010000416.1 GCA_024225195.1 Planctomycetaceae bacterium
CAACGCGGCAAGAGCCGCAGGTCGAACCCCGCACAAAAACCCCCAACGCGTATCCAAAGTCCCGATCAAATCAACGCCGTCAACCCGGCCAATCTCTCACGTCTGGCAGAAACCGGATATGTGTGGTGAATAATCCGGGTTAGGTTTGCTACCACATCGAGAAGATGTGGTAATGACCGCCCGACCCTATCCAATCGCCAGACCGTCAGAACATCACCAGCATCGAGCGACCGCAAAAGCTTTTCCAGTTTTGGACGTTTGACCGATGCACCAGATACTTTCTCGGTGATAATTTTCTCACAACCAGCCAGCTTGAGTGCATCGCGTTGCAAACAAGCATTTTGATCGGCGGTTGATATGCGAGCATATCCTATTTTCATGCGATAATTTTGCACCAAACTTTTGCGACAGCCAAGTAATTGTTTTCATTGACTCACAAAAACCGTTGCAAAAAGGATCGGCTGATTAATGCGATTTATGCGGATGCAAGAAACGAATGAAGTTTTACCGTGACTCTGAGCTTGGGTATCCGGGGCGCGTATTATTATTGCTGGTGAGATTTTCCGTAAATAACCAATATGCCACCAATCAGGAATGCAATTCCGGCATAGAGTGAAAGATCGGACTGCATTGCAATTAGGTGATCAACTTTTGCTCCCGCATCGACTCTTGATAGAAATTCTTGGGACTTCGACCAATCGCTGCCTTCTGGAGCCACCAGTAGGGCAAGCTTGAGGTTAAGCAAGTTAAAGTTTGCCTGTACCGCCTCCCCAGTTAGCGGCAACACAACAAAAATCTGAAATCCTGCCGCTACGAGGACAACAGCCTCTCCAAATAGTTCCAACCACTTCATTTACTGCACCCCATCCATTTTTCAAGCAGAGGATAAGAAATATCATGCGATATAGCTGCGAGCAAGAACTCCACACGAACTGGCCTCAGGTCATGGGAGATATTGGTTTGACAATAACATGATGGCATTTGGCATGCCTGTTGCAAAAACGAAGGTTTTTGCAACGGTTTTTTACGCCCTGCGATTTCAACTAGTTAGCTGTCGCAAAACCTTGTCGCAAAATTATTTGTAAAACTTCGCTTTGGTCTTGGTGTAAATGTTGGGTAAAACATTGATATGGAACTTTCTGCTTTACACCGACGCCTATTCGTAGAACTCGGAATTCAAATTGCTCTTGGTACTATCAAAGCAAATGGATTTCCGAAGGCGACTGGAATTTATGTTGATGGATTTCATCATAGTTCTATCAGCACATGGGAAGCTTCATTTGAGTTTTTGCGGGATACTGGAATTTTCCGAATTGATGAACACGGATTGCACAGGCTTGACATTCAGCGGGCCGATTTACGGATGCACTTAGAAAATTACAGCAATGAATTGGATAATGAGTCTCAACTGAAATTGGCCGTAGAAATTTTTGTCGATATTTTTGTTGGCGCTTTGAAACTGCTCCCAGCAACACGTCAAATCCATCAATTGCCAGAAGAATTTCTGGGTGTGTTTTTAGTATTCGAGAAATTGGATTATGTGCGGCGTGTGACAAATGGGTGGGAATGGACACGCTCAATTGAGCCAGCAATGAGGGCGGCTTTTATTGATTTAGTTGATGACGAAGAAGGATAAGCCTCCGCGTTGCAAAAAGGATGGATTTCGCGACTCCCCTGCCCCACCAAGCAATTACCCCATAAGAAATATTGTGGCATTTCATGCCGCATTTATTAAGAAGTGGGGAAGCCAAGAGGCTTTGCCTCTTTCTCCCCAAAAGTAAAATAGACACTGACCGTGGCTCACTTCGTTGCGCCCGCACCACTCAGCATCGATTTTCCTTTTCCCCTCCCATCTCCATCCTCGCCGGAAACAAGGTTGCATGAGCAACCCAGTTTTTATTTGGAAGGAAAAGAAAATGAATATTTACGATGCAGCAAAAATCCTTGGACTAAGCGGAAACCTTACGCCGAAGGATATCAAGAAATCATATCGCGAAGCGTGCAAGAAATATCACCCCGATATTAATGCGGCAGGTAGTGAGATGATGAAAGTTGTCAATCAAGCCTATGATGTCTTGAAGGATTACTCAGGAGAAATAAAGGAAGAGCAAAGCGATTATGGTGATCTGTTTAACAATGCGCTGAATTCCATTTTTGGCTTGTCCGGCTTAATCGTTGAAATATGCGGGGTGTGGCTCTGGATTACAGGAGACACGCGCCAGCACAGGCAAGCCCTGAAGGCGGCAGGGTTCAAATGGGCATCGAAGAAAA
>JAAEMV010000417.1 GCA_024225195.1 Planctomycetaceae bacterium
CGGCGAAACAAGCGTTGGGAGAACACGTTGGTTACCTCGGTGCGAATGTCGGTGCCCTGATTGAAAGTCGCCTCTTCCTGACAAATAAGATCAACGTCCAGTAACTTCAATCTTACCCGACCGGCTTGTGATAGAAAAATTTGATAGGAATTTCCTGGAGTCAGGGGATAGTCGGAAATTTCTAACGAAGTAGAACCGATGCCGGTAAGCTTGAGGAGTTGTCGAAAAAATTGATAGATCGACCACAGCGCCGCGAGACCGATGGGTAATAACCATCCGGCGGCCAACCAAGGCCGGTTGGAAAGATCGTCAAACGGGTTGTCGGTCATGTTCCATTGCAATTTTTGAAACCAATCATTGGTCATTACACCAAAAGAATCGGCGACAATGATTGACAATACGGTTCCAATCGCAACGAGAATTACACTAAAGATTCCCATCGTTACGAGGCCCCAGATGTTTCGCGGCGAGGGGATCAAACGAAAAGGAAGGTTTTTTCCAACTTTGGGTGGGAATTGATCCCGAGCCACAGTGGGAAGATCTTGGCGTTGGCGTCTCAATTCATTAAGCAATTCAACTTCATTCTTGCGAGTTGCAATCGCACCGCGCCGTTCAGCCGAGACACCTACATGCCATAAGAGCCTGCTAATCCATAGTCCGCCAATGAAAATTAGGGCAACGGAGAGCAGGAGTTGGAAAACCACCAGGGATGTAATATTGTTTTCAGCTTCAGGTATCCAGTTCAGTGCAGTTAG
The DNA here is from genome assembly GCA_024225195.1 of Planctomycetaceae bacterium. Classification (GTDB taxonomy): domain Bacteria; phylum Planctomycetota; class Planctomycetia; order Pirellulales; family Pirellulaceae; genus Mariniblastus. Next base: position 756 of record JAAEMV010000417.1, read on the forward strand.
CGTCAGCACAACACAAAGCGTAATGACACCTGCGAGCATCAGGACGCCAGCAAGTGATGCCTCGGCAACGCCAGCCCACCAACGTCGGTTGGAACCGCTAAACGGCCGACCGCGGAAAAATTGCATGTACCAACGACGCATGATTTCTCCGTAGGTTGGGTTGAGCCGGATCTGGTCAACGGGTGATTTTTAGATTTGCTACTGTGGATGAAGAAATTCTCAACCCCAAAAATTCCTGTTGAGATTGCGTGTCTCCGACTGTTTCATTCTATAAGCGTGGACGATGAAGCGATACCAACCCTTTATCAAACTCAAGCACTTTATTTACCCGGGCTATCCCTCCGCCGTTAAAACCGTCTGGCAACCAGGATATAGATTGTTGGCTTAAACGGGGCGATGGCATATTAAGCGAGGCTTTGATTTTAGTGGAGCAACTTAAGGTCTGGTTGTCTCTTTCGTTTATCCTTCTGTC
>JAAEMV010000418.1 GCA_024225195.1 Planctomycetaceae bacterium
GCGCCAATGCGTCCGTACAACGACCTCGTCCATCCACGCCGCTGGCGGGCATTCATGGAGTACAGCAACGGGATTGTTGGCGATATGTGCGTGCACATGCTAGACACTGTTCGCTGGATGCTAGAACTTGGTTGGCCTTCCCGTATCGCATCGACTGGCGGCATTTTTGTAGAAACGGATAGCAAGGCCAATACCACTGACACACAATCCGCCGCGTTTGACTTCGATGACATGCGAGTCCAATGGCAACATCGAAGCTACGGTCACGCTGCCGACCCGGAATACCCGTGGGGAGCAACACTCTACGGATCAAAAGGGACATTAAGACTGAGCGTTCATAAATGGGAATTTAAGCCCGTCAACAAGCGGGAGAAGACCATCTCGCAGGATGCGGTCTACGAATTAGATCAATATCCGGAAGATAAAATTGAAAAGGATCTTGAAAGACATGTCGCGCCAGCAGTTCGCGGCCACATGAAGAATTTTCTAGATTGCGTGACCACCCGTAAACGTCCTGTCGCCGACATCGAAGAAGGTCATATCTCTGCAACGAGTTGCATCCTAGCAAATATCGCAATGCAATTGGGAAGAACGCTTCATTGGGACCCTGAAACGGCTCGGGTACTTAATGACGACGAGGCAAATCAATTACTGACTCGAGACTACCGACAGCCTTGGATCCATCCAGAACCATCAAAAGTCTAGATTTATATTTTACTTGAAATAACAGGAAACCCATGTCCGGAACAAATATCAGTCGTCGAAAATTCACAGCGGCCGCCTCCCTTGGTTTGGTCGCTACATGCGCGCCTCCGTCGTTCGCTACCCAGGATGAACCGGCACCATCAACTGACAACAATGGCCCGCGCGAGGCAGACTTTGAACGTGACTATGACGCTCCTAGTTTCAAACCTAGCTGGAAAAAGGAACAAGTAAATCGCACCATGGCTCAGGATTTTGTGATTTACGCTCATTCGGATCTGCCCATGGTCAAAAAATTACTCACCCGCGAGCCAGGGCTGTTAAATGCAACTCTCGACTGGGGTGGAGGCGACTGGGAAACCGCACTTGGTGGTGCATCTCACATGGGACGTCGCGACATCGTAGAATACTTACTAGAGCAAGGTGGAAGACCCGATATATTTTGCTTCACCATGCTCGGAATGCTCGAACCAGTCCAATCCATGCTAGAGCTTCAACCCGCACTGATCGACGCCAAAGGGCCTCACGGATTCAACCTGCACTTTCATGCCCAAGTTGGACAGGAAAACTCAAAAGCGGTTCTTGACTATTTGCAATCGGTCAAAGAAGTCAAATTAAGGCCCGTTCCTTTTTTAAGAAAAAAGAAGAAATAGTCGGCAGTCCGATCTGAAACTCTAGATCGGAATCGCAGCTTGCCAAACAGGTGTGAAGAGTTTCTTATAGCAGCCGCAACCGGCGGGGCGTGCCGTCGGCTAGCCCCATCCACCGCAGCCCCGATTGATCGTTTTCCAGTGAAATCACTGAATCTCCGCCGAACCTTTCTCATTTAACAGCACTCGACTGCCACTTGAGATATCACTGTGCTGCGTCCGTTTCCCACTGGGCCAAAATACATCGACTCGATCAATCTTCTTTCGCGTTCCCATTCCTATGTGAATCCGCTTTGAGTTTTGAGTCGAAACACCTTCGCCGCCATTCAACTGAAACATTCGCTTCTCTTCACCACAAGTGACGAGCACTCTCGCCCCGAACGGTTCTCGCGGACTCCATTCTAGTGAGGGACTCGGGCTATCCTGCCCACCCACCAACGTGATCTCAACAAACGAATTCTTTCTACTCGCCTGTTCACCCATTTTATTTTTGGCGATACGAAATCTCGGATAATTTGGACTGGTGATCCCCAAATCCAACCACCCATCTTGGTCATAATCTAATAGCGCGAACCCACGCCCATCCTCTCGAAAGTCAACGCCAGAGACCAGCGACAAATCTTTGTAGTTTCCATCTTGCCTCATGAACAAGCGATTCCGCTCACCTCCACTCAACGCATTACTTCGAAAAACAGCTCCCGGCTTAGGGTCATCGGCTAATGGAAAGGTCATCATCTCCATTCCCTCTTCCGGCCCCCACTGTTCGAAGTTTGAAAACTCATCGTCTACATCCGGAGCAAAACGCACGGCCGTGCGCCACAGGCAACTTCACAAATCTTTATCGTTGGCGACCTCTTTGGGAGGCGAATAAAATCCACTCGCCACATAAATATCTAACTCACCATCGTTGTTGAAATCGGCAAACTGGCCACCGTACGACCAACCAACACTCGACACATGCTGTTGCTCTTCTCCGGAGCCGGCAACCTGGCTTAATTTTCCGTTATCGTTTACGTACAAAAAGTTACCATGGGCGGAAACTCTTAATCGCTCGTTCACATCATCAAGCTGATCGACAATTCGCAATCCAGCCTTGGAATACATATTCGAGACGTAGAGGTCGAGATCGCCATCATTATCGAAATCGCCCCACGAAGCGCCCATTGCAAATCCCATCACCGAGTTCCCAGCAACTTCCTGAGTCACATCAGTAAACTCTGGCTTGAACGTTCCGCGTTCGGTGTCATTGCGGAGAAAGACATCCGGAGAAAAGTCATTGCAAATGTACACGTCGAGATCCCCGTCTTGATCGAGATCAGTCCAAACCGATTGATAGGAATCACGAAACTGCTTGAGATCGTCCCCGATTTTGGCCCATTCAAATGAATCACCACGGTTCATCAATAGAATGTTTGGAGGGCCGCCTCGATCAACATACGTATGTGCACGTTCAATCTTTAAACGGGTCTTTAGACGGTCTTCGACGCGAGTCGTCTGCTCAAACCAATCTTTTATCTCACCTTGTCCGTAGGCATAAGTACTTAAATAGAGATCGAGTAATCCATCTCTATTAACATCAGCAACCGAGACCGCCAATACAAAACGGGTCTCCGCAAGAACTTCGTTTATCTCCGCGTGCGGTTTGAAAGTTCCATCCTGGTTTTCAAAAAACAGGCTTGGCCCCATCGAACGGCCAACGAAGGCATCCGAATCGCCATCGTTATCAAAATCAAAAAAGCAGGTGCAATTTGCTAATTCATTAACTAATAGGCCACTCTCCTGCGTCACGTCTTCAAACGTACCATCCCCTTTGTTTTGTAACAATTGAGCCTGAGACCAGCGATCGGTAACAAACAGGTCATCGAACCCATCTTGGTTAAGATCAAGAACACTTACCGAAGGGTATTGAAAAGCCGACTCCCAGTCATCAAAACTCTTGTACTCATTACGAGCATGTTTAAAAGAGTTTGTAGCGCTTACCTCGCCAGTGAACTTTAAAATCATCTCCTGATGTGAGGATTTTTGGACTTGGGTTCGGGTAGCTTCATCCGGGATCGCTATATCAGTCACGTTTTCAAACAGCGGCTGTGCCACTTCAACCAGCTTCAGTTGAGTCTGACGCCAACCGACCAATTCCCAACTATCATCGTCGCGAACCTGCCAGTTCAAAGTTTGATAGCCTTTCACACCCACTAGGTAACCATCGGGGTCTCGAATTTTCCCCTCGAGCTTAGTTTTCATTTCAAACTTATCTCGACCGCCTAGAAAAGCCCCCTTGAGAACACCAATTTGCCCATCTTCAAATTGACCGTTTGAGAGCAGTGGGGCGAGCAGTTCACCCCAGCTGATTGATAACTCTGTGGAATCGATCGGCCACTCTGAAACTACCGCAGGTTTTTTTGTCGTTTCCGTCCGTTGCTTTCGACTACTTTTGTCAAACTCAAAATCGCCAAGTCCGACATGCGTAATTCGGTCTCGAATAAATCCAGAAACATCAATCTCTGAATCGCTTAATGATCTGACAATCGTCTTCATTTGCGGCGAAAGTGCCTGCAACAGATTTTCAGAATCCGCGATTGCCTCAATCTTAACTTGCTGTGGCGACAGAACTTGATCGCTGGGTTTCTCAGCTGCCGGCTGATTTTTCGGAACCTCGACAATCTTGTCCTTTTTGCACCCGGCACTGCAAGCGAGTACAAAGCATATTGCCAACAGCAGAGCGTCCGTACTTCCAAAGCAAAGACACTTGGTTCGACGGGAATTAACTTGGTTCATAACCATAATCTGTTTACCTGAACTGCAAAAAGCTAATCAAAACGACATCAGTCACTCAGTTCGCTCGAGTATCTTGATCTGACTCCCCGAAGGAATATCGAAACGTGTCGATTTTTTCCCGCTGGGCCATTGAACTTCAATTCTGTCAATTGTGTCGACCGAGCCAAGTCCGACATGAATTCGGTTCGAATTCTGACTTGAAAGTCCCTCTCCACAGGATAATTGAAATTTCCTCGTTCGTGTTCCGGTTGTTACCAAAACCGAAGCACCGATTGGATCCCGTGGACTCCACTCCAAAGTAGGCCCTGCCTGATCGTGCCCACCCACCAGTTGAATATCGACAAACCCGTTTTTCTTTTCCTGACGATCCCCAATTCGGTTCCGGGCGATCCGAAACCGGGGATTGTTCGGACTTACGACAACCACATCCAAAAATCCGTCCTGGTCGTAATCAAATAATGCGAACCCGCGACCATCTTCGCGAAAATCAATCCCCGATACCAACGTCAAATCGTCAAAATTGCCATCTCGCTGAAGGAACAATCGGTTACGTTCCCCACCACTGAAAGGGGCACTGCGAAACGGAGGTCCCTCACCATCAGCCGTTTCTTCATGTTCGAACAATCGAATGTCGAAATGGTTTAAACCGCCTCCCCATTCTTTAGAAAACACAAACTCTTTATCTCGACTTGGGTCCGTGCGCACGACCGAGCGCCAAAGGCAACTTCACCAATCACCTTCTTTTCGCACCTCCGCCGGCGGCGTGTAGAAACCGCTAGGGACATAAAGGTCCAGGTTCCCATCGTTATCAAAATCTCCAAATTGTCCGCCAAATGACCAGCCAACCTGAGCAACATTTTGAAATCCGTCTTCCGTACCGGCAACTTGTTTGAATTCCCCTTCGCCCATGTTCTGGTAAAGAAAATTCCCGCGTGCCGAAACTTTAACGCGTTCATCTACATTGTCGACTTGTCCGACGATCCGGTTGCCCGCTTTGGAGTACATGTTTGAAACGTAAAGATCCTGCAAGCCATCGTTGTTGTAATCTCCCCAACTAGCTCCCATGCCGAAACCCATTGTTCCGCCCGGAACGACTTTCTCGGATACGTCTGTAAATTCAAGGTCGAATGAGCCACGTTCAGTATCATTACGAAGAAACCGATCAGGTGAGAAATCATTGCAAAGATATAGATCTTGATCACCATCAGCATCAAAGTCCGACCAAACTGTTTGATAGGAATTACGCCATTGAGCCAACTCGTCAGTTATCTCCGCGCGAGTCAATTTTCCGTTTTTATTTAAGAGCACGATATTGGGCGCACCGGCCCGGTCTAAGAAAAAATGAGAACGCTCAACTTTCATGCGCATTTTGACCTGATCTTTGACCCGCACGGAATCGCCAATCCACTCGGTAGAATCTCCAGTCCCCAACCCGTAGGTGCTTAAATAGACATCAAGACATCCGTCTCCGTTGATATCAGCGACGGAACCGGAAACTACAAATTTCACAAATTCGTACTCCTCGGTCATTGATTCGTCGAGTTTAAATTTCCCTTGATCATTCTCAAAGTACTGACTGGGCTCGAGTGTCCCACCAACAAACACATCGGAATCACCATCATTATCAAAGTCAGCAAACAGCGAGCAACACGCTAATTTTTTAACATCAAGACCAACGCTGGCGGTCACATCCTCAAACGTTCCATCTCCGAGGTTTCTCAGCAATTGCCCGGACTGCCAGCGATCCGTGACAAACAGATCATCAAGCCCATCTTGGTCAATGTCTACGACACTTACGCCGGGATACTGATAGGCGGACTCCCAGTCATTAAAGTGCTTGTACTTGTACTGGGTATCTTTGAATTGACGACCGTCGATCTTGGTATTTGTCAAAATTAGATCGACGTGGGATGAATTTTGAACTTTGCTAAGTGTTTCCGGATCGGGAATTACTCGCGTGGTTACTTCTTCAAAAAGTGGACTTTGAGATCCAATCAATTTTAGTTTCTTTTGCTTCCAGCCGGTAATTTTCCACTCACCGCCGTCGTTCTTACCCCATCGAAGCGTTTGGTATCCGCGTAAACCAACGACTAAATCATTCCCGATTCGAAACCGCCCCTCGATTTTAGTATCCGTTTCGAAATCGTCCCCAACAAAACGGGTCGCGAGAGTACCAATTTGACAATCTTCTAAATCCGCTTTTCCCGTGAGAGGCTGCCAAATGGTCGCTGGTTCCACCAGCTGTGGCTTTGCCTCGATCACTAGAGGCCAGCTGCAGTGATTTCCCAAATCGGATTCTTCGACTGCGAGTGCCGCACGAAAATCAAAACGATCAATGCCGGAATACTCAATTTCCTCAGCAAACGGAATTGGGCTGACCGATTCGGGCGCCGACAACCACTTAGGGACCCGACTCATTTCCTGAGCCAGCGACTGGAGAAGTTCCTCCGACTCGTTGACCGATTCGATCTGGAGATCGACCGCGGACTTGGCTTCGCCGACCAGATTAGACTTTTCATCAACCTTGGCTGTCTCGTTAGGACTTTCAGTCCGACCGCAGCCAACCGCGAGTAAAAGCAAACAGGAGCAGAATAATCTCGCCGAAAGTCGCATGTCGTTTAAAACCTTAAGAATACAGAGTCCCCTAATTGTACTCTGTTTTGATTGGAACGGTCAGATACTTAAATTTAGCTTTGAATCGAGTGCGTCTCAAACCGCAATTGCCGCCACCGCAAGAAAGAAGTTCACAGGCGAACAA